>CABUQI010000040.1 GCA_902493545.1 uncultured Collinsella sp.
GATGCCAATCAGGGGGCTTTCGTGGACCGGAGTTCGATTCTCCGCGCCTCCACCATAAGTAACAGACAGGTAGATATTCGTATCTACCTGTCTTTTTATTTCTAGTCCGTACCGCGGAGAATCGAACTCTGTGCAGGGCGCGGGCGTAAAGAAAACGCGTGAGCGTTTGTAGCGAGCGGGCGAGGGCGCCGGCAGGCGGCCGAAGCCGGTGCGGATTTGCGAAGCAAATACGCGGATTCTCCGCGCAATGCTTCAGCCAGATATAGATGCGATGCCGACAGCATTTCTGCTGGCTGTGCCTCGCGCCGACAGATCTCCTTCATCCGCGGAGAATCGAACTCTATGCAGGGCGCGGGCGTAAAGAAAACGCCGCGTCAACGCAGGCCGGGACGCGCTTTCCCGATGGCAGCCCAGGCGGAAAGCGCATCCCGGAATCCGCGCTCAGACTGGGACGTAGTTTCCGGATGATGCCTCAAGCGGAAACCGCATCCCGGAATCGAGCCGTAGAGTGGGACATGCTTTCCCAATGGCAGCTCAAGCGGAAAGCGCATCCCGGAATCTAAGCTCGAAATGGGATTCATTTTCCTGATGACGGGCTCAGCGGAAAATGCGACCCGGAATTTGCTCTGAGAACGGGACACGCTTTCCCGCCGACCGCCCCGCCCTCCTCAACTCCAAAACCCATGCGCTCTCCATCCCAAAACTGGGTAGAAGAAGGCCAAAACGCAATCGCAGGAGGTCAATATGACTGCAGAAGATAAGGCAAAGAACGCCGGCAAGGTCGCGCTCGTTTTGGAGGGCGGCAGCTTCCGCGGGCAATTTACCGCAGGCGTGCTCGACGTTCTCATGGAGGCTGGCGTCGAGATTCCGGCTGTCTACGGTGTATCGGCCGGCGCCCTTAACGGCGTGAACTACAAGTCGCACCAGATCGGTCGTGCCAACCGCATCAACCTGGCTTTCTGCAACGACAGCCGCTTCATGGGCGCCGCATCGTTTGCGTCCACGGGCTCTATTGTGGGTTACGACTTTATCTTCAATGATGTCCAGGACCGCCTGGATCCCTTTGACAACGAGACGTTCGACGCGAGCCCCATCGAGATGTACGCTGTCGCGACGGACATGCTCTTTGGAACCGCTGCCTACCTGCCGGTCAAAAGCGCCGTGCTCGATCTCGACGCTGTGCGCGCATCGACCTCGTTGCCGCTGGTGACGCCGTCGGTCGAGATTGACGGGCACAAATACGTCGATGGCGGCGTGGCCGATTCGGTTCCTATCGAGCATGTGCTCGAAGAGGCGGGCTTCGATCGCGCGGTCGTCATCGTCACGCAGGACCGCTCGTACGAGAAAAAGCCCTACGAGTTTTTGCCGGCCGCGCGTGCGCGTTATGCCGACTACCCCTATCTGCTCGAGGCTATCGAGACGCGCCACGACCGTTATAACATCCAGCGCATGCATCTGTGGAAGTATGAGCGCGAGGGCCGTGCGCTGGTCGTTGCTCCGCAAAAGCCGGTCGAGGTCGGCCATGTCGAGCACGATTCGGCAAAGCTTTTGGACCTGTATATCCAGGGCCGCCAGGAGGCAAAGCGCCTGCTCGCGGAAATCCAAGAGTTCGTTGAGCGCTAGCGACGGCGAACCCTCAAAAATGACAACAGCTAAAGAGCTGGAAAATCACGGCTCGTGGATGACATGTGCAGAAACTCTGGTCGGAGACAAAATACCTGTTGACTCGTACGGCGAGCGGGGTAATATGGACGGGTTACTTGCAGAGCCCCGTGAATCTCTGTAACAACACGTACTGTACATGGAGGAGTCTAAGTGATTTCGAAATCGACTCACTACGCCAAGCAGGGCGAGGTCCAGCGCAACTGGGTTCTCGTCGACGCCGATGGTGCTGTCCTGGGCCGTCTTGCCACCCAGATCGCAATGATCCTGCGCGGTAAGAACAAGCCCCAGTTCACGCCCAACAGCGACTGCGGCGACTTCGTTGTCGTCATCAACGCCGATAAGGTCCAGCTTACCGGTAACAAGGCCGACACGAAGACCTATTATCGCCACAGCGGCTACAACGGCGGCCTCAAGGCTGAGAGCTTCCGCCAGGCTATGGAGAAGCACCCGGAGAAGGTCATTGAGCGCGCCGTTCGCGGTATGCTGCCCAAGACCACCCTCGGCCGTGCCCAGATGACCAAGCTTAAGGTCTACGCTGGTGCCGAGCATCCGCATGCTGCCCAGAACCCCACGAAGATTGAGCTGGAGGCTTAAAGATGGCTGAGAACACCGTTGTCTACCAGGGTACCGGCCGTCGTAAGAACGCCGTCGCCCGCGTCCGTCTCGTCCCCGGCACCGGCAAGGTGACCATCAACAAGCGTGACGCCGAGCAGTATTTCGGCCGTCATCAGCTTGTTGAGAACGCCCTTGCTCCCTTCAAGGTGACCGACACCGCCGGTCAGTTCGACGTTATCGCTCTGTGCGATGGCGGCGGCATCTCCGGTCAGTCCGGCGCTCTGCGCCTGGGCATCGCTCGCGCTCTTCTGAACGCTGGCGACTACCGTGCTGACCTCAAGAAGGCCGGTTTCCTTACGCGCGATGCTCGCGTGGTCGAGCGCAAGAAGTACGGCCTCAAGAAGGCCCGCCGCGCTCCCCAGTTCTCCAAGCGCTAAGGTTTTATCTCCTTTCGAGATACAATGTACAAGCGGGGCCTGCCGATTCCTCGGCGGGTCCCGCTTTTCTTTTTCGACTAGGGCGGGCGGTTGCATATCGCCTGCTAGGGAAGGAGCGATCCTATGCCCCAGAACATCTTCGGTACCGACGGCGTTCGTGGCGTCGCCAACGCCGATCTTTCGTGCGACCTCGCGTTTCGCCTGGGCCGCGCGGCGACCAAGTTTCTTGGTCCGGACATCTGCATCGGCCGTGACACGCGCCTTTCGGGCACTATGCTCGAGAGCGCTCTGACCGCCGGCATTATGGCCGAGGGCGGCCGCCCGCACTGCTGCGGCGTCATTCCTACGCCGGCCGTGGCGCTGCTCACCGTCCAAAACGAGCTCGATGGCGGCATCGTCATCTCCGCTTCGCATAATCCGCCGGAGTTCAACGGCATCAAGTTCTTTAGCCGCAAGGGCATGAAGCTTCCCGATGCTGTCGAGGAAGAGATCAGCGCCTGGGTCATGTCCGAGGAAGCCATGGCTGCCGACACGCTGCCGACCGGTGCCGGCGTGGGCCACATCATCAAGATGAAGGACGCTCGCAAGGCATACGTCGACCACGCCATCGATACGCTTGATGGCCTGAGGCTCGACGGCCTGGTCGTTGCCGTCGACTGCGGTCACGGTGCTTCCTGCCAGACTACGCCCGCCGCGCTGCAGCGCCTGGGTGCCACGGTCCATGCCATCAACACCGATTACTGCGGCACCGACATCAACGTCGAGTGCGGCTCTACGCACCTCGAGCCCCTGCGCGAGCTCGTGCTGCGCACCCATGCCGACATCGGCCTGGCCCACGACGGCGACGCCGACCGCGTACTGTTCGTGGACAGCGAGGGCAATGAGATCGACGGTGACTACATCCTGGCTATCTGCGGTTCTGACCTCGCCGCTCGCGGCAAGCTCGCCAACTCCGAGATCGTCTCGACCGTCATGTGCAACCTGGGCTTCTCCATCGCTATGAAGGAGCAGGGCTTCGAGATGGTTCAGACCGCCGTGGGCGACCGCTACGTTCTGGAGCGCATGCTCGCGGACGGCGCCGTCATCGGCGGCGAACAGTCCGGCCACATCATCTTCCTGGAGCACAACACCACCGGTGACGGCCTGGTGACGGCTCTGCAGCTGCTGGCCGTGCTCAAGCGCACCGGTCGTACCCTCACCGATCTTTCCGGCATTATGAAGAAGTACCCGCAGGTGCTCGTCAACGTGCATTCCGACAACAAGGCCGGCTTGGACGATTGTCAGCCCATCTGGGATGCCGTCGCTGCTGCCGAGAAGGAGCTTGATGGCCGCGGCCGCATTCTGGTGCGCCCGAGCGGTACCGAGCCGCTGGTCCGTGTGATGGCCGAGGCCGAGACGCACGAGTTGACCCAGCGCGTTGTTGACGACATCGTCGAGGTTGTCAAGCGCGAACTTCCCTAATGGTCAAAAACCGTTGCCAAGTGGTAAACTGTTAAGGTTATTTTGATTGATTGGTATGTCCGAGGGGGAGCATGTTCACTAAAGTCCTAAGGTCTTTTGGTATGCGTGGTCGAGTCCTTACGCTGGATGCTCCCATCTCGGGCGATGTCATTCCGCTTTCCGAGGTAAACGACCAGACGTTTGCCACCGGCCTTTTGGGCCAGGGCGTGGCGATTCGGCCCACCGGAACGCGTGTGATTGCACCGGCTGATGCCAAGGTCGAGGCTATTTTTCCCACGGGACACGCCGTTGCGCTTAACACGGTCGATGGCTTGGACGTGCTCATCCACGTTGGCTTGGACACTGTTCAGCTCGAGGGCAAGCACTTTACCGTACATGCGCAAGTGGGTGACATCGTCCATAAGGGCGATGTACTCATTGAGTTCGATCGCGAGGCAATTGCTGCCGAGGGCTACGATGTGACGGTTCCCATCTTGGTGTGCAACTCCGTTGAGTTCTCGAGTATCAAGGGCTCCGTTGGTGTGCATGTCGAAGAGATGGACCAACTCATCGTTGCTCGCGAGCGCTAGCAAGTGCACGTGGCCATTAGCCTACAATTCAAACACGTTTACGGAGGGTGCCCTTGAAAGAGGACGCCCTCCGTGGCAAGATGGGATTTGTCCGAGGCTAAACAGCTTTGGGTCACCGTGGACGGGCAGGGGCCTCGACGCGGTTAGACACGAGACACATACATTACGCGACCTCGCCCTGGTGGCCGCACACGTTGGTTGCGGCCGACGCGGGCCGCGGGCAAGTGCTTGTAAGGGAGCCTTGCCTCTCTTGTACGAGAAAGGACGCGTAATGAAGATCATTAAAGCTAAAGACTACGAGGATATGAGCCGCAAGGCCGCTAATATCATCTCGGCCCAGGTTATCCTCAAGCCCGACTGTGTGCTGGGCCTTGCCACCGGCTCCACCCCGATCGGTGCCTACAAGCAGCTCGCCGCTTGGTACAAGAAGGGCGACGTCGACTTTGCCGAGGTCAGCACCTACAACCTGGACGAGTATCGCGGCCTTTCGCACGACGATCCCCAGAGCTATCACTACTTCATGCGTGAGAACTTCTTCGATCACATCAACATCGACCTGAACAACACGCATGTGCCCGATGGTTCCAACCCCGATGCCGCCGCTGCTTGCTCTGAGTACGACAAGATCGTCGCCGACGCCGGTTACCCGGATCTGCAGCTGCTCGGCATCGGCAACAACGGCCACATCGGCTTCAACGAGCCCGATGACCACTTCTCCAAGGGTACGCACTGCGTCGACCTCACCGAGAGCACCATTCAGGCCAACAGCCGCCTGTTCGACAGCATCGACGATGTTCCCCGTCAGGCCTACACCATGGGTACCCAGACCATCATGTATGCCCGCATGATCCTGGTCGTCGCCAACGGCGAGGCCAAGGCTCAGGCCGTGCATGACATGTGCTATGGTCCGGTTACGCCCGAGTGCCCGGCTTCGATCCTGCAGCTGCACACCAATTGCGTTGTCGTTGCCGACGAGGCCGCCCTTTCGCTCTGCGAGTAGCGCGAATCCTGCAGTTCGACATAGCCTTGCCTAAGGCCTCCGCTTTGCGGGGGCCTTTTTGCTATCCCTTTTTGCCCACTTGACCAAAAACTTGCCGCAAGCCTGACGAATGCCGGATGTCTAACAGCTTGATTCATTCTATACCAGATTCTATGCAAAAATGCCACTAGAAGGTCGTAGACGGTAGCGGGTGCTAGGCGAGTTGAATGACATAGCTGAACCTTGTTCATCTGCGTTACACTGCCGCTTAGATGGGACAAGCTGACAAGCTCATTTACCTGCTTAAAGGCCGATTAGTCGGGGGATTAATAACAATCGGCCCTCGCTGTACAAAAACTTGCCGCTTGCGTACCAAAAGACAACCTAAAACACAAGGTCGCTCTATTCATAGCGCGGCTTGTATGGTCTTGCGGCTACAGTGTCCATACGGTCGAGTTGAGGAGCGGGCATGGTAAACGATTTGAGCAGTATAGACGAGCTCGAGCTGATGCCGCTGGGCGGAGGCTATATGGTGCGACGCGAACGCTTGATGAATGAGCTTATCGCCAAGGGCCGAAAGGCCGGCATCGTGGTTCTTTATGCGCCCGACGGGTTTGGGAAGACCTCGGTGCTGCTGCAGTACACCCATGAGGTTAAATGCGACCCGACGCGAGGCCCCGTGCGGATTATCGAGGCCGATCGCGCCATTGGGCGCGAGGTGTTTATGCAGCTCGAGGTGGTTACCGAAGAACTCAAAGACAAACCGCATTCCCTTATCGCGATTGATAATGTGCCAAACCTCGATCAGCACGATACCGAAGACCTCATCGACAGGATTCGCGGCCTGCGCGCTATGGGGGTAGGGGTCTTTATCTCCTGTCGTCCTTCAAATCGTCAGCTGATTCATGGGCTGGGCGATTCGGTCAAGATCAATGCGCAGATGCTCAAGGTGCATGCCTATGAGTATTCGGCGTGGGCATCGGCGTTTTCGATCAGCACATCGCTCGACTTCTATCAGCTCACGCAGGGCGTGCCCGAGCTCGTTTCGGCATTGCAGACGGGTCTGTATGGCCAAGGCGACGTAGCCGGCCTGCTCGAAAACGAGATTGTCAACGTATATGGCGCGGCACTTGCCGATCTGGCTTCGCTCGACAATAATGCGCTGTTTTGCGTGGCATGTCTCATGGTTTTGATGGGCGAGGGCAATATCGCAGAACTCGAGGCTTGCGGGGTGAGGCTGTCGATGGTCGACCAGTCCTACTTTGTACGTGACTACCCGATCTTTGGCTTGGATCCCGCCGAGCGGAGTTTTACGTGTCTGGGCACGGAGGATAACGGACGCTTGCGCTTGCGTAAGTTGGTGGCCGAGGTTCGCCCCGAACTTGTTCCGAGGGCGGCCCGGATTTTGCTTAAGGCGGGCCGATGCGATGCGGCGATGGGCCTGGCAGACGCCTTTTTGGACCGTGAAGCGGTCCTTGAACTTGCTGGACAGTATGGGGTCGATCTTGCTCTGACGGGGCACGGGGCCGATATCTGCCGAGCAGCGCTGGGCACGATCGATGCCGACGATCCGGCTCCAGAGCCAACGCCTGCCGAGGCGCTTGGCGTATATCTGGCAGCGGTCAGCGTGTCCAATACAAAGCTCGCCCGCTATATGGCATCGGTCGTCGAACGCGGGGGCGAACGGGCGGCCTGCGAAATAGACCCTGTTTCATGGAGGGTGGCCCAGACACTGACGGCTGTTTGCTATGGGGACAACGGGCTTGGGCTTCCTACGAACCTGGCCGTGCCAGAAATTGAGACATCCCATACCGCACTCGATATGTTGTCTGCGCATATCGAGGTCAAGCGGTGCCTGACCGAGCGGGGAGATGACGGCGGCGTTCTACAGCAGCTCAAAACGAGCAAGGCCTACGATTGCGAGCTCGACATCGCGGGGATTGTTATACGGGCCGATAGCATGCTGGTGGAGCTCTTTGATGGATCGTTTGCGGGAACCGACGAGCGCGACGACGAGATGACGGTGGTGCGGGAGGCGCTCGACGTACGTGGGCTTAAGGCGATGGCTATCTGGGTGCGCATGGTGTTGGCGGCACGGCGGCTCCTTTCCGGCTTGCCGGTAACCGACGATGCGGCGTTCAACGAGCTCGATCGTTTTGCCGTGCGCATGCGCGACAACCAGATTCAGCTGTTTGGCCTGTTGCTAGAAGGTTGGCAGTCGCTGGCAGAGGGACGGCCGGTTAATGCAAAGTTCCGTGCGGTCCAAGTGCTTAAACTTGCCGAGGAGTCGATTGCGTACATGCGCGATAACGCATTGCTGCTGGAGCGCGCAGCGTATCTGCGTAACACGTCGATGGTTTCGGTACGCGAGGAAGCGGAGCTACTCGATATAAGCCAGACGCAGGTTGGTGGCGCAGAAGCCTGGATGGTGGCGCTGCATTTGGCCTGTGCGGGCCGAGACAGCGACCTTGCGGCCTGGATGTCCATGAATCGTGCGGGGATTCTAGAGCCATCGTATCGGCTCTTTGCGCGCCTTGCCATGCATTGTCTGGGCGAGCCGGCGGGCAGGATACGCAAGAAGCTTCCCGTGCGCGAACTGTCGCGGTACTCGCTGCGCGACGATTTGGAAGGGGAGGGCGAGCGCCTGTTCCAGGCCGGCGAGGTTGAAGCCGTTGATACCATCGACCATATCGAGATTCGCATGTTTGGTGCGTTTCGCGCCGAGCGCGACGGGTTTCCCATCACGGACAAAATGTGGCGCCGCAAGAAGGCGGCGACACTTGCCGAGCGGCTAGCGCTGGGCATGGATGCGCTCGTCGATCGTGAGACGCTGGCCATGGAGCTGTGGCCCCATGCCGAGTTCAATAGCGCTCGCAACAACCTGTACTCGACGATATCGCGCTTGCGGTCGGCTTTGGGACCGACGCCGGATGGCAAGTCGTGTGTGCTCATCCAAAATGAATGCATCGGACTCAACGGCGACTACGTCAAGACCGATGTACGGCTGTTTGACCAGATAAGCCGCGAGGTTTTGGGAAATCGCACGGGTGCGCGCGGGCCCCATTTAGTTGAGCTGTGCCTTAAGATTGAGCAACTTTATGCCGGACCGCTGTATGTTCCCAATGGCTGTAATCCCACCTACTTTTTGCGTATGCGACGCATTATGCAGTCAAAGTACATCGATTGCATGATTAAGGGAGCAAATGCCGCTCTAGAAGAAAACGATCTGCAGTCGGCGATTTGGCTGGCGGAGTCGGGGCTTCGGCAGGAAACGGCGCGCGAGGATATGGTGCGCTGCGCCATGCGCGTCTACAGTGCGGCGGGGCGGCGGCGCGATATCGTCGAGCTGTACAGCGGACATATGCACCATCTGAGGGAGCAGGTCAATGGCGTGCCCGAACCTGAGACGCGGCGTCTGTACGAGCGCTTGGTGGAGGGACGGCTCAATCGCGTGCTGGTCGAGCGATAAAAAACGGGCGCCCGAAGTACTTGGGCACCCGTAAGCTTGCTATGTGTTGGATCGCCGGATCATTGGCTCTTAGACGAGCTTGATCTTCTCGATGTCCTTGCGCGAGGACTCGCGATACAGTGAGAACTTGCGGCCGATGACCTGGACGACCTCGGCGTGGCAACGCTCGGCGAGCTCCTCGGCGGCCTCGCGGGCAGAAAGGCTGGAGCCGTCCAGCACAGAGCACTTAACGAGCTCGTGCTTCTCCAGGTAGGCGACCGTCTGCTCGACGGTGCCCTCGTTGACATCGGACTTACCGATGATGATGGCGGGGTTGAGGTGATGGGCCATGCTGCGAAGCTGCTTGACCTGTGCTCCTGTCAGTGCCATGGGTTCTCGCTTTCTATGTATGGGGCGCCCCGCGACGGGGCCTTAATTTACGTGAGCTGTCCCACGATAGCGCAGGAACGGTGCGGTGTGGAGCGCGTTTGCCCAGTTCAAAAAGAATGCGGATGCCGAGTGAGTGGGCGGTGCGGGCTGCGAACAGGCTATGAGCTGGGCGCAGAGACCGGCTCCCATGCAATAAACGCCCAACGAACCTTGCGGACATGATCGAGCATATAGCGCCCCTGCGGCACGCCCTTGGAGCCCGGCTCACCGGCATGGGGGTTCTCAATCATGTGTTGAGCGATATAGTCGCGCAGGCGGTCAACCTTATCTTCGTTACCGTGCTCGAGCATGCGGGAGAAGTCTGCCACGCCCGCCTCAAGGCTATCGAAAGTATCGCGACGAGGCGATTCAAAGTATGTAACCTGCGGCAACGCACCCATCTGAATGAGGATATTAAAAGCATACACAAAGCCATTACTGTAGGTAACCGAGGCACCGATGGCGTTCATCAAGTGCAGATCATAGCGCGGGCTGGAGTTGGCGACCATCGTGACAGCGCAACGCCGACGAGCCGTACGGTCAAGCTTGACAAGTGCGCCTTTTAGGTTGCTCGTGGTGACAGAGCGACTGGCAAAGGCAACATCCACCGCTTTCGCGACCGGTCC
>CABUQI010000041.1 GCA_902493545.1 uncultured Collinsella sp.
GCATCTGGCCCTCGCCGCCAAACTGGCAATAGAAGTCGCGCCACGGGCGCTCGGGCATAAGCATCACGCGCTCGGCCTCAAAGTCGCCAAAGAACCACTCGCGCAGACCGTCCAGGCGCTCGTACGCCAAGCCCGGCCACAAGTTGGCGATAGTCTGCTCGGTGCGATGAAGCGTGGAGGTGTAGGCATGATCGGGCTCAATGCCACGCGCACGTAAAAACATGCCGGCGCGCGCCGCCTGGTCGCAACCCAACTGCGTAAGCGGCGAGTCACTCCACCCCTGAATGATACGCTTAAGGTTGAATATCGTCTGTCCATGACGGACCAGATACAGATCTTTATTCATAGGGGTCCTTTCGTTCGTTACCAACCCAAGAGCGAAAACGCCCCGTCGCAATAGCCAAAATGAAGCACGGCACCGTTGTCGGGTAGCTCCCCCTCGCCAGTCACATACTCAAGAAACTCCTGGCAGGCTGAGCCATGGGAAACCGCCAGCACGCAGTCGTGCTGCGGCCTGGCCATGATGCGGGACAGCGCCGCGACCATACGCGACTGGAGCTGCACTTCAGACTCGCCACCAAAGGCCACCGGATAATCACCCCAGGGCTGCGGCGGCATCTCGCGATTTGATGTACCCTCCAGCGAGCCCAAATGCCACTCGCGCAGGTCATCGACCAGCTCTATCGAGCGGCCCTCACCAGCAATTAGCTCAGCCGTACGCCGCGCCCGGCCCAACGGGGAGGAATACACACGGTCAAAGGTCACGCCACGCGCCTCAAACGCCGCGCGCGTCGCCAGCGCCTGCTCGCGCCCGCGCGCCGTAAGCGGCGAATCGTGCCCACCCTGCAAAATGTTCTGCACATTGAGCTCAGTCTGCCCATGCCGCACCAAATACAAATCTGCCACACGTCCTCCCCTCGCACCACCGCAAAGGGGACAGGTACCTTTGTGGTGGTTTACCGCCGGATCACACCGCGGTGACGCTCAACTACACCAGTACGTCGACAAGCGAGCGCTTGGGTACGTGGTGCACCTGCGCCTCGTCGCGCCAATAATTGATGGAGCCGTCGGGGTTGGAATCGATCGCATCGATCACCTGTGTCTCGGCCGGAACGCCAAACGCCATGATCAGCTTGAGCTCATACTTGTCGTTATCGAGCCCCATGGCATCGATCGCGTGGGGCGTAAAGGCCTTGAACATGCAGGCTGCCACCTCGGGCGTGGCGCTGCGGGCGGCGAGCATCATCGTCTGCGCGACAATGCCCGTGTCGACCTCGGTAATGGGAGCGGCTGGCTTGCCCGGAACGGCGCGCTCAGCAAGAATCGCGATGTAGCCGGTCGGGCGCTCGCCCTCATCGGGACCCGGCCAATCCTTGAGCGCACCGGCCCATGCAAGCTCGTCAAATACACGAGCGCAGTCCTCTGCACCGCTTACCACATGAAAACGCAGACGCTGAGCATTGGCACCACAGGGAGTCAGGTGCGCCAGCTCCGCCAGCTCAAGCAAAAGCTCACGCGGCACGCGCATGGACTCGTCAAAGCGACGGCACGTGCGGGCGCAGCGAACCAACGCATCAAACGCGTCCAAGCCGAGCTTTTCGCAACCCTGCTTTGCCATCGACTCAGCGCTTACCGGCGCTGCGGGAACTGCTTCGTTCATAGGGACCCCCAATTTCGGGCAATTGTTCTTAGGAAAATCTAACCTAAAACGTAGGCAATAACGAACAGGGCTGCAATGTTCTACACCTGTTGAATAGAAAATCGCGACGTGGGGAACAACGGAAACAATTCGGGGCCTTTGGGTTACGTTTCGCCCTCCCCGACCCATACGCCAGCGCCTTTAGGCGATACTGGTTGTAATGATCAAGGCTTACGCCGCACGGAAAGGAGACATTATGGGCATCTTTAAGAACGATGACCAAAAATCGAGCCAGTTTGGATTTGACGAGAAAAGCATGGCGGGCAAAGCCGTCAAGGCCGTACGCTGGATCTACGCCATCACGGGCGTCTTAGCGCTCATTGCTGGTATCGCGCTGCTTTTTGCACCCGCCAAGTCCCTCGTCTTTTTGACGACTGTCCTGGGTTTTTACTTTGTAATCACTGCTGCCATCAGGCTGTTCACTGCCATTTTTGAGCCGCTGCTGCCCACCGGCTGGCGCGTGACGAGCATCATCTCCAACCTACTCATTATCTTGGGCGGCGTCATAATCCTGCGCAACCAGGCCTTCTCGACCGCGACGCTCACCACGATGGTGGTTATCGTGGCCGGCTTTGGCTGGATTGTCGAAGGTGTCATGTCCATTCTGGAGTCCGAGCTTTCGTCCAACCGCGCCCTCGCTATCCTGAGCGGTGCACTCTCCATCATCGCCGGCATGTTCGTGTTTATCTATCCGCTGTGGTCGGCCAAGATGCTCGTCATCTTTAGCGGCGCCGCACTGCTGGTGTTTGGCGTAACGCTGATTGTTCGCGCTATTCAATTTGGCAAACTGGTGCACTAGATGCCGCGAACGCTCTTTATTGATGCCGACGCCTGCCCGGTCACGCGCGAGTCGATTGACTGCGCGCGGCGGACGGGTGTCGCCGTTGTTATCGCCGGCAACAGCACACAAAACCTGGAACGGCACATTCGCCGCGACGACCCGCGCGATGCCGAGCACGCGCGACGCGGCTTTTGGGTCACGACGCTCGATGTGAGCGTGGGCGCCGACAGCGCCGACTTTGCCATTGTCGAACGCCTGCAGGCGGGCGACGTGGTCGTGACGCAGGACATTGGCTTGGCGAGCATGGTGCTCGGGCGCGATGCCGCCGCCATCGGCGTACGCGGGCGCGTCTACGATAAGGCGACCATCGACATGCAACTGTTTATTCGCCACGAGGAAAAGAAGGTGCGCCGCGCCGGCGGTCGCACTCGCGGTCCGGCGGCATTTACCAGCGAAGACCGGGCCCGCTTTAAGCGCAACCTCACCGAGCTGCTGCGCTAACCAAGGTAGATTTTCGGGACATGCCCGGAAATCTACCTTTTTGTTTTGAGCGGTGTGAGCGCTCGGAATCCATGGCTCAACAAAAAACGGGCTTCAAAATGCCATGCGTCGCCGCATTGCGCAGGCGCCGAGCATGGCTATTTGAAGCCCATTTTTTAAGCCTACTTAGAGGCCGAAGGCGGATAGGATAAGGCCCCAGCCGGCGCCGATGACGTACATCATGACCAGGAACACGGCGTTTTCACGAGCGCTGCGGTTGGTGCGGAACAGGACAAGATAGCCCACGCCGGCGGAAATGAGCGTACCGGCGAGCATCGGCGCCAGCTGTAGCGCGCCCTCCAGGTACAGCTGCGTAATGACCACGCTGGCCGAGCAGTTGGGGATCAGGCCGACGAGTGCCGAGCCCAAGACGGCGAGCGTCTCGTTGCCACGCAGGAACTGCTCGATCGCGGACTCTCCGAAGGTCTCGAGCACGGCAACTAGAATCAGCGTCACCAGGAAAATAAAAACCGAAACCTGCACGGTGTGCGAGATCGCGCTGCGGATAATCGACAGGACGGGCGCACCTTCGTGGGAGTGACCGTGGTCGTGCCCATGGCCGTGGTGGTGCTCATGCTCGCTTGCGTGACCGTGGTCATGGCTGTGTCCGTGGTCGCGCTCGTGTTCATCTTCATCATCATCGCAACCGCAATGGTCGCGCTCGCACAACTCGTGGATGTGGTCGGCGCTCACGCCCGCCTCGGCCACCTCGTCGATGATGTCACCGCCGCTGTGGTCGTCGTGCGCGCAGTTCACATGAGCCGGATTGGCAGCGGTCCCCAGCACGGTACGGCGAATCGCCGCATGCGCGCGGGCATTACGACGAAGGCCGCGGATAGCCGCGTCCACGATAAAGCCCGTGACCAGCGCGATCAGTGCCTTCGAAGCCAAAAGCATCGCCATGGTCTGCACGGGCACCTGCTCGGCGAGCAACAGCGGCAGCATCTCATCGGAGGTCGAGAGGAACACGGCGACCAGCGTGCCCAGCGTCACGACACGGCCGGCGTACAGCGTTGCTGCCATGGCCGAAAATCCGCACTGCGGCACAATGCCCAGCAGCGAGCCAACCACGGGACCCGCAGCGCCGGCGCGCTTGATAGCGCCGTTGACGCGGTCGCCCGCAACGTGCTCAAGTGTCTCGAGAGCAAGATACGTCACCAACAAAAACGGCACCAGCGACAGCGTGTCCTTGCCGGCGTCGAGCAGAATATCAATCAGTAAATCCATGACGGATGGAACCTTTCGTGTCTTTCGGCAGCATTGTAAAAGTCCTAGCGGTCAACTAGGGTATTGTAGTTGTCCCGGGCGCGGTGCCAATAGTTGCCCATGGTAAACTATCATCTCGCCACAACTCAGTAACCCCGAGCCGCGCGACGCGGCCCGTCCAAGGAGCAGCCTATGAACGTTTCGCAAGCACTTGAATACGAGCGCCAGCCGTTTATTCCCATGTTTATCTATGGCGACCACGGTGCCATGGAGTCCGAACGCCAGAAGGGCGAAGAGGCCCTCAAGGTGCTCGAGACCGAGTATTTTACTGCCGAGGACGACCCCGGCTTCGACTTTGCCACCGTGCGCGACCTGGCCGACCGCAACCGCGACCTTTGCGACCAGATTGGGGAGGCACGCCTGCGCAATGTGACGCCCGCGACGCTCTCGCGCGGCCTGTCCGACGCCGACACCTGCGCCGCCATCGGCAAAATGCAAAAGCGCACCGCCGCGTCCGTTATGCGCGAGATCCGCGGTGACCGCGACGCGCTCGGCGTGGCCTACGCCCGCAAGCCCATCCAGGGCACCGTGCTCGGTGTCGACATCGAGACCACCGGCCGTGCACCCGAACGCGGTTATATCATCAACGTCGGCTGGGAGATCATGGAACTCACCAGCGACGCCATCCCGCACGACGCCGAGGCGCACTACTGTGGCCTGCCCGACATCTACCGCGGCGAGGATGTACCGCTGTCGAATATCCACCACATCACCTGGAACGACATCGACGGCAAAAAGCCGTTCCGCGAGAACAAGGAACTGCAGAAGCAGCTGCTCAAGCTCATGAAGAAGTACCCGTACATGGCACACAACGCCGCGTTTGAGGACAGCTGGTTCAAGATCCACCTGGACGGCTACGCCGAGGCACGCCGCGCGGGTAAGATCATCGTCATCGACTCGCGCCAGATCTGCCGCAGCCTGGATGCCGACGTCCGCTCGCTCCCCCGCGAGTCCGCCCCCGCCGCGCTCGAGAACTGGGCACGCCGTCGCGGCACCCTCGCGCCCGACGCCAACGAGCAGCATCTGGGTCTGGACGACACCGACCTCATGCTCCGCACGGTACAGGCCGAGTTCAACCTCAAGAACCTATTCGCGAAATAGCAACGCCTGCGACAAACACTGCTTGCTCACGAGCGGTCTCGCAGCGGGAAACCCCGCAGCGGGGCCGCCCTACGTTCCACAGATAGATCTGCCATCACAAATTCTGAACCCTCATTTTGAACGATTTCGACCAATTCCCGACACGTAATTCGTTGTCGGATGGTGATGCATCGATATCAAATGTGCAGCAATTGAGTATTTATATGCTATAGCTAAGCTGCGAAAACTTTTATTTAGGGCATACCAACCCATAATTGCGTCAAGCTTTTGGACAGCATTTGGCTAGACCTCTAAAACGACTTTTCCACTCAGCGCCGTCAACACGGCATTAGCTGACACGATATATATCATGAGTATCGTATTGTCACATACCACTGCAAAAGCGGTCTACCAGGCCGCGTATTCGGTGTCTGCGAAAGGCATCGAGTCCTGTAGCCCTGCCGCGATTTACGGATCATGTCCCACCGGAACGCTCCTTGACGCAGCCGCAGAATGGCTCACCAAACATGATGTTTCCCTCGACGCAAATGATTGCCTCGAGGTAATGGTGTTTGATCGCAGGAACGCGCGCTACGCGATGGACTGTCAATGCCACGTTTCTTCAAAACGATTCTCGAACTCACGCTTTGTAGAGCTTAAAGATGGCATCTTCGTTGTTGGCGTTGAGCTTTGCGCACTTCAGGCCGCCACCTATCTTTCTTTTCGCGAACTAGTGGAGTACTACTTTGAACTGTGCAGCGCTTACTCCCTTGGAACCGACTCTTCCACCTCCTATACCGAGCGTTTCGCGCTCACCTCGACCGAGAGATTAAAACAGTTCTTTAATTCCATTACCAGATGCGACGGTCTGGCTCTTGCCCGAAAGGCGATCCAATGTGTGCGCGACGGATGCCGGTCTCCTATGGAAACGGCCTTTGTCATGATGCTAACGCTGCCCAAAAGCGAAGGAGGGCTTGGTATTAAGGGAATTGAGACCGATTACGAGGTGCAGGTCACCGCCGCCGCAAAGAATCTCACGAGACGCAAAAAGTTCTTTATGGATGCGTATCTAAAGAAATCTCGCACAGACATTGAATACAACGGTTTTTATCATGACGCGGAAGAAGACCGCGCCATCGATGAGGAACGCAAGAATGCGCTTGCGTCCATGGGATACGGAATCATCACCGTCAGCCGTTATTCCTTTATGCATGCCAGCTCTTTCGTTAGGGTCATGGAAGCAATCCAGCGGAAAGAGGGCGTACGCCCCTCGCGTCTACCAAAAGACTTTCAAATCATGCAAGAGGACCTGAGACAGTTTGTGCTCAGAAGGTTTATAGAAGAGAAAAGGCGAATTCAGAAGCAGCTTCGCCAGGATTCCGAAGAGCGCCAACGAATCGACCTCGAAAAAGCAACACTCGAAGGCATCACGCTGGATGACCCGACAATTAATGAAGTTACAGCAATCGATGACATGCAGACAGTCGAATCCGACAGCCCATCATTTGCCCAAACAAGCAGCCTCGCGCCCGAGGGCAGGATCTTCGGGGCCGGAAGCTAGACCGGCTAACAAGGTGGGTACCCTAGCGATGTGCAAAATTGCGAGTATTCAGCAGGGTCGGCCCTCCAGCACCCACAAGTTAATCCAAATGAGAAACAAAGACGCTATCGAACGGGAACGTTAGGCAACACTTGAGGAAGATCTTATCTGTTTACCGCCCTTGGATAACTCTTGAGCGGCTTTATTTGGCCCGAAATAGATAAACAGACCCTCTATAGCTGCAGAATACTCCATTTTTTGCACGGCTCAAGGGCACCCACCCCGGCATCGGCTATCAAAACCGCTCACTCCGGGATCTCGTCCACTATTCCCCATCATTTTGTGCAACGAATTACCTGAACGTCATTGACATATGAACATACACTCATATAATCGGAAGCAAGTTATATGAGCGCATGTTCATATGAAAGGATATTGCAATGAGCATCCGCGTTGATGAAACGAAACCCGACATCGAGGCCACCGAACCCGCGATTCCCACCACCTGCTCGCCCGAGGACCTTCCCGACGAGGAGCTTCTCTACGACCTCGCCGACCTGTTCAAGGTCTTCAGCGACACCACGCGCATCAAGATCCTCTATGCCCTCATGGGCCGCGAGCTCTGCGTGGCGGACATCGCCGAAGCGACCGAAACCTCGCAGTCCGCGGTGTCGCACCAGCTGCGCACACTCAAGCAGTCGCACCTGGTTAAATTCCGGCGCGACGGGCGCAATATCCTATACTCGCTCGCCGACGACCACGTCTACACCATGCTCAACCAGGGCATGAGCCATATCTGCGAATAGCAACCAACCACGGTACCAGCGCGGCCTGCACCCAAGCCGCAAAAACGGGGAAAGGAACCCACCATGAAAAAGCAGTACAAGCTCGACGAGATCGACTGCGCCAACTGCGCGCGTGAGCTTCAGGACGAGCTGGCCAAGCTCGAGGGCGTCAAATCCGTTTCGGTCAACTTTATGACCCAGAAGCTGACGCTCGAGGCCGATGAAGCCGAGTTCGACGAGGTCCTCGACCGCGTTGTGGAGTTCACCGCCGACGCCGAGCCGGACTGCGAGATCATTCTCTAGCCCAGGTTTACGCCAACCCGCAAGGCCGCGCTTGCCGCGGCCTTTGCTCGCGAAATTATATGAGCGAGTGTTCATACATTCAATTGGGAGGATACGAGTCATGGCCACTGCCGACCCCAAAAAGAAAAAGAAGAAGCGCAAGAAAAAAGAGTCACTCGAGCATAAGCGCAACCGCATCCTGGTAGCGCTGGGCATTTTTGCCGTGGTGTACGCCCTCGATGAGCTCGGCACCCTCACTGCCGCATTCGGCACCCCGGGCGACATCTACGCCAGCTTCGCACTGTTCCTCGTGCCTTTTTTGATTGCCGGATACGACGTACTGCAAAAGGCATTCAATAACATTCGCCGCGGCAAGGCCTTCGACGAGAGTTTCCTTATGGCAGTCGCGACCATCGGCGCATTTGCCATGGTGCTCTTCCCCGACACCGACCCGCACATGGCCGAAGGCGCCGCCGTCATGCTGTTCTACCAGGTCGGCGAGCTGTTCCAGGCATACGCCGTGGGCAAGAGCCGAAAGTCGATCAGCGCCATGATGGACATCGCGCCCGACTACGCCAACGTCGAGCAACCCGACGGCACATTCGAGCAGGTCTTCCCCGATGACATCGCCGTGGGCACCGTCATCGTCGTCAAGCCCGGCGAGCGCGTGCCTATCGACGGCGTCATCGTCGAAGGCGAGACACAGCTCGACACCGCCGCACTCACGGGCGAGTCAGTTCCCCGCCCCGCCAAGTCCGGCGACGACATCATCAGCGGCTGCATCAACATGACGGGGCTCATCCACGTGCGCACCACCAAGCCCTTTGGCGAGTCCACCGTCGCGCGCGTCCTGGAGCTCGTAGAAAACGCCAGCGAAAAGAAGGCGCGCACCGAGAACTTCATCACGCGCTTCGCCCGTGTCTACACGCCCGCCGTCACCGGCGCGGCCGCGGTACTCGCGCTCGGCGGCGGCTTGATCACCGGCGCCTGGTCCGACTGGATCCTGCGCGGCCTGACCTTCTTGGTCGTCAGCTGCCCGTGCGCGTTGGTGATCAGCGTCCCGCTGAGCTTCTTTGGCGGCATCGGCGGCGCCTCCAAGCTGGGCGTTCTCATCAAGGGTTCTAACTACCTCGAGACGCTCGCCGACGTGGACACCGTCGTCTTCGACAAGACCGGCACGCTCACCAACGGCACGTTCTCGGTCGTGGCAGTACACCCCGAAGCCGGCTATACCGAGCAATCGCTGCTTGAGGTCGCAGCCCTCGCTGAGTCATTCTCCGATCATCCCATCGCGCAGTCGGTGCGCGCCGCCTTCCAGGGCGAACTCGACCCCAAGCGCGTAAGCGACTCCACCAACGACGCGGGCCATGGCGTGACGGCAACCATCGACGGCAAGCACGTCGTCGTTGGCAACGCAAAGATGCTCGCCGCGGCCGGCGTCGAAGCGCCCAATTGCGAGGTCGTCGGTACGATCCTTCACGTGCTGGTCGATGGCATCTATGCCGGCCACATTGTAATTGCCGACACCGTCAAGGCCGATGCCGAGCAGACGATCAGCGACCTGCACGCCGCCGGCGTCAAGCGCACCGTCATGCTCACGGGCGACCGCGAGGAGGTTGCGGCGTCTGTGGCCAAGCAACTCAGTCTCGACGAGTTCCACGCGCAGCTGCTGCCGGGCGATAAGGTCGAGCGTGTTGAGGCGTTGCTTGCGAGCGAGAACGGCAAGGGCAAGCTCGCTTTTGTCGGCGACGGTATCAACGACGCACCCGTGCTTACCCGTGCCGATGTGGGCATCGCCATGGGCGCCATGGGCTCGGACGCCGCAATTGAGGCGGCGGACGTCGTGCTGATGGATGACAAGCCGTCCAACATTTCCCGCGCGATCCGCGTGGCGCGCAAGACCATGGCGATTGTCTGGCAGAACATCATCTTTGCGCTGGGCGTTAAGCTGCTGATCCTGGTGCTGGCAGCGCTGGGCATTGCCGACATGTGGCTTGCCGTGTTCGGCGACGTAGGCGTGGCGATCATCGCCATCCTGAACGCCATGCGCGCGATGGGTGTCAAGAACC
>CABUQI010000042.1 GCA_902493545.1 uncultured Collinsella sp.
TGATGTTGGCGAGCCCCTCCGTGTCGCAAAAGGGGCACGCGGTGCCAGGGCGACGGTTATCGTCGGGCTTGCCGTTCGCCTGCTGAACGTCAAATACCAGCGCCACGGACTACGCCTCCAGCGGCACGATCTTGGTTCCATGGAGCTCGGAGACGCCTAGCGCCGCCGCGACCGCGTCGCGATTTGCCGTGGTAATGCCGCCGCCTGGAAGGATGGTCAAACGATCGCCCGCGTACTCAATCAAGCGGGCCAGGTTTTCGAAGTTGTCCTCGATCGACGTACCGGCAGCACCACCGTGCGTCAGAATGCGCGTAACGCCGCAATCGGCAAGTGTATCAATCGCATCGACCTGAGCCTCGGGCGAGAGCTGGTCAAATGCCATGTGGAAGGTGATGTCAAGGGGCTCGCGCTTGCACTCCTCGGTCGCGCAGCCCGTAGCCATAACGAAGGCGCCGAGGGTGAGCTCGTCGAGCGCCCAGCCGCCGGCACAGGGCTTGCAGCAGCCAAAGACCAGGCCGTCAACGCCGGCACTCACAGCAAGGCCCAGGTCCATCTCCATCATGCGCAGCTCATCCTGGTTGTAGTGAAAGTCGCCGCCACGCGGACGGATCATGCACATCACCCGTGCATCGTGTTCGTGGGCATAGTTGGTCGTAGCGCTGATAACGCCGGCCGAGGGCGTGGTACCACCGACGGCAAGGTTATCGCACAGCTCGATGCGCCCCGCACCGGCCTCGATAGCCGCCGGCACCCGCTCAAAGTTCTCGGCACAAAACTCGTACAGCATAGATAGGCCCCCAAAGACAGCAGATGTTTTCCGACGGGCATTGTCACACATCCCCATGAAGTTGCGGTGGAATAGGGACTGTTTTGGCGTCTAGCGCCCCCATTTAGTCCCTATTTCACCGCAACTTAAAAGGGGGCGCTGACCGGGTTGGTCAGCGCCCCCTTTGTTGAATGGATTAACCGCCCAGATAGGCCTTGCGGACGTTATCGTCGTGCAGCAGCTCTTGACCGGTGCCGGTCATGGTGATCTTGCCGGTCTCGAGTACATAGCCGCGTGTAGCGATGGAAAGTGCCATCTGCGCGTTCTGCTCGACCAGAAGCACCGTGGTGCCGGCCTTGTGCAGGTCCTCGACGATCTGGAAGATCTGCTCAATCAGAATCGGCGCCAGACCCATGGAGGGCTCATCGAGCATGAGCAGCTTAGGGTTGCTCATAAGGGCGCGGCCCATAACGAGCATCTGCTGCTCGCCGCCCGAAAGGGTGCCGGCGACCTGGCGACGGCGCTCCTTTAGGCGCGGGAACTGCTCGTAGACGCGCTCGAGGCCCGGAGCCACCGTGGACTTGGGCTGCGTATAGGCACCCATTTCCAGGTTCTCCTCGACCGTCATCTGCAAAAAGGCGCGACGGCCCTCGGGAACCTGAGCCAGGCCCTTGCCCACCAGCTTGTCGGCAGGCGTATGGGTAATGTCCTCGCCCATAAACTTGATGGAGCCGGTCTTGGAACGCAGCAGGCCCGAGACGGTCTTAAGCGTCGTGGACTTGCCGGCGCCGTTGGCACCAATCAAGGCCACGATCTCGCCCTCGTTGACGTTAAAGGAGATGTCCTTGATGGCGTGGATGGCGCCGTACCAGACGTTGATGTTGTAGACGGAAAGCATCGGCTCTGCCATTTAGTTCTCCCCCTTATCCTGCTTGCCCAGATATGCCTCGATAACGGCGTCGTTGTTCTGGATCTCCTCGCCCGTACCCTTGGCAATGACCTTGCCAAAGTTGAGCACGCAGATGCCCTCGCAGATGTTCATAACGAGCGACATATCATGCTCGATAAGCATGATGGCGATGCCGAAGGTGTCACGAATCTTGACGATGTTCTCCATAAGCTCCGCGGTCTCGGACGGGTTCATGCCGGCGGCAGGCTCATCGAGCAGCAGCAGCTTGGGGTTGGTGGCAAGCGCGCGGACGATCTCCAGACGACGCTGTGCGCCGTAAGGCAGCGATCCGGCCTGCTCGTTTGCCAGATGCTCCATATCAAAGATGGACAGCAGCTCCATGGCGCGCTCGTGCGCGGCCTTCTCGTGCTTCCAATACGTCGGCAGGCGCAGCACGCCCTCAAAGCCGGAGTAGCGCTCCTGGTTGTGCAGGCCGACCTTAACGTTGTCCTCCACCGTCATGGTGTTGAACAGGCGAATGTTCTGGAACGTACGGGCAATACCCATGCGGTTGACCTGGTAGACCGACTTGCCCGAGGTGTCCTCGCCGTCGAGCAGGATGGTGCCATGCGTGGGCTGGTACACCTTGGTGAGCAGGTTGAAGACCGTGGTCTTGCCGGCGCCGTTGGGACCGATCAGACCGGCGATCTCGGTCTTGCCGATAGTCAGGCTAAAGTCGTCGACTGCCTTAAGGCCACCGAACTCAATGCCCAGGTGGATGCACTCGAGTGCAGGGCGCTCGCCCAGGTCACGATCGGGAACGATGGCGCCAGAAGGATACGGGACCATCTTGCCCTTCTTGAACTCAAATTTACTGGGCATCGGCTGCCACCTCCTTCTTGGAAGCAAAGCGGTCCTTGACGCGACCGAAGAACGCCTTGAGCTGCGGGTTGTTGGTAAAAATCATGACCAGGATCAGCACGATGGCGTAGATGAGCATGCGGTAGTCCGAGAACTGACGAAGCAGCTCGGGAAGCACCGTGAGCAACGCCGCCGCGATGACGGAACCGCGCATGTTGCCCAGGCCGCCCAGGACCACGAACACCAGGATGAGGATCGACGTGTTGAAGTCGAACTTGGTGGCGGAGAGCTGCGAGAAGTTACCGCCGAAGAGAGCTCCGGCAGCACCGGCGAGGGCAGCGGAAACCACGAAGGCGATCATGCGGTACTCCGTGACGGAGATGCCTACGGACTCGGCTGCAATCTTGTTATCGCGCACGGCCATAATGGCACGGCCGGTACGGCTGCGGACCAGGTTGAGCACGATCACGAGTGCGACCATGACCAGGATGGCACCGGCGAGGAAGGTCGAGTACGTCGACACGCCCGAGGCGCCCTGGGCGCCCTTGATGATGGCGGTGCCGTCCTCGAGCAGGTGCAGGTCGTCGATCGTAGAGTTGCCCGTGATGTTAAAAATCACGTGCAGGCCGCGGGAGTCGACGCCCACAATGAGGCAGGTGACGATCTCTTTGATGATCTCGCCAAAAGCCAGGGTCACGATGGCCAGATAGTCGCCGCTCAGGCGCAGGACCGGGATACCAATCAAGAAGCCCAAGATGGCAGCGGCGATAGCGCCGACCACAATGCTGATGATAAGGCGCATCGGATCGGACGGAACGGCGCTCTCCAGCGCGACGGCGGTGACGATGCCCGTGTAGGCACCGACGCTCATAAAGCCCGCGTGGCCCAGCGACAAGTCGCCCGCGATGCCGACGACGAGGTTGAGGGAAATGGCCATGACGATATAGGCCGTGATGGGAACCAGCTGACCGGCGATCATGCGCGGAATCATGTGGTTAGACTGCATAAAGAACACGATGGCGAAGGCCACGATGCACATGGCGTACGTGACAAAGTCGTGACGCGTCTGCTTGTCTTTAAGAAACTTCATAACGCTCACCTACACCTTCTCGGGGACGTACTTGCCCAAGAGGCCGGCAGGCTTGACGAGCAGGACGATGATCAAAACACCAAAGACGATGGAGTTGGCAAGGCTCGTGGAAATGTAAGCCTGCGCCATCGCCTCGATGATGCCGATGAGAATGCCACCGACAAAGGCACCGGGGATGGAGCCGATGCCGCCGAAGACGGCGGCGTCGAAGGCCTTGATGCCAGGCATGGCACCCGTCGTGGGCTGCAGCACCGGCGAGTAGGAGCACAGGAGCACGCCGGCGATGGCGGCAAGCGCCGAGCCGATGGCAAACGTCATCGAGATGGTGCGGTTGACGTTGATGCCCATGAGCTGAGCGGCGGCCTTGTCCTCGGACACGGCGCGCATGGCTTTGCCCATCTTGGTCTTACCTGTAAAGAACATCAGACCGGCCATGATAACCAGGCAGGCGACGATGGTGACGAGCGAGACGGCGCTTACGTTAAATTTGGCCAAGAACTCCGGCACCTGGAAGGTGACGAGCGAAGTGAAGTTCTTGGGCGTGGCGCCCCACAGAAGCTGCGCGGCGTTCTGCAGGAAGTAAGACACGCCGATGGCCGTGATCAGAACGGCCAGCGGGCCTGCTTGGCGCAGCGGCTTATAGGCCAGACCCTCAATGAGAACACCGAGAACCGTGCAGACCACACAAGAGAGAACTACAGATGCCCAGCCCGGGAGGCCGAGATACGACGTGGCGCAGAACGAGACATAGGCACCGACCATGATGACGTCGCCGTGAGCGAAGTTGAGCATCTTGGCGATACCGTAGACCATGGTGTAGCCCAACGCGATGATGGCGTAGACGCTGCCCATGGACAGGCCGTTGACCAGGTATTGGATAAAGACCGTCATGTTCCACATCCCCCTTTCGAATAGGTTTCCAGTTGATGTATGAAAACGGGACGTTACATCGTCCCTAGATACCAAGCAAGCAGGGAAGGCCAAAACCTCCCCTGCTTGGGATCAAAACCGCTCTATGTAAGGCGGCCAATTAGGCCTGTACGTACTTGCCGTCGGTGATGACGTAAGCCGTGGGCTCCTTCTGGACCTGGCCCTTATCGTTCCAGGTGAGCTTGCCGGTCAGACCGTCAACGGTAATCTTGAGCATAGCCTTAGACAGCTTCTCGGCGGCCTCGGTCGGGTCGGCGTCGACACCAAGACCGGCCTCCTTGAGGGCCTCGGCCACCGCGTGCACGCCGTCGTAGGCGTCGGCGGCAAACTGGTCGGGGGTATCGCCGTACTTATCCTTGTAAGCGTTGACGAAGTCGGCGTTCTTCTCGTCGTCGGCGGAGAACGGGGTCATGAGCAGCAGGCCCTCGGCAAGAGAGGTATCGAAGCCCTCAACGCCCAGGATGCCGTCCATGCCGTCGCAGCCCATCATCTTGACGTCGTAGCCCATGTCCTTGGCGTTCTTGAGCAGGACGGACGCCGGCGTGTAGTAGATCGGCGCAAAGATCATGGTGGCGCCGGCCTGCTTGGCCTTGGTCAGCTGGTTGGTAAAGCTCGTGGCGGAGTCGTCCTTAAAGGTCTCCTCGTCAACAACCTCGAGCTTGGACTCAGCGGCCTGGGCCTTAAAGGAATCTGCGATACCCGAAGAATAGGCGTCGCCGGAGTTATAGAACAGCACGAACTTCTCGTCCGCATACTTCTGCGCCAGGAACTTGGCAGCGTTGACACCCTGGTTGGGGTCGGTGAAGCAAACCTGGAAGACGCAATCCTTGCCGTCGGTGACGTCCTCGGAGGACGCGGACGGGGTGATCATGAACGTCTTGGGGTCGTTACCACACTCAGCGGCAACGGCAACCGACGCACCCGTGGTGGTCGGGCCGACGAGGGCCTGCATGCCCCAGTCGAGCAGGGTATTGAAGGCGTTGACGGCCTTCTCGCCGTCGGCCTGGTCATCCTCGGCCTTGCTGGCAAGCGGCAGCTCCTTGGTGGAGAAGTCCTTGCAGCCAAGCTCGACACCCTGGGTAACGGACTTGCCGTAGGACGCGTTGGCGCCGGTCAGCGGGCCGATGGTGCCGATCTTAAACGAAGCGTCACCCGAAGCGGAACCGCTGTCGCCGCCGTTGGAGGAGCAGCCAGCTAGAATGGACATCGCCCCCAGACCTGCTGCGCTCGCGATAACGCTCCTGCGATTCATAACAGGGTTCAATGACTTACCGGTGAGGCTCGACATGCGGCTCTCCTCTCAAATCTCGTCGGGTTTCGGTAGCCCGACAGGCCATCCTTCGCCGTGTTCGGCGTTCGCAAAATAGTAGACGCTTTAGTTGAGAAAAGTGGCGATTATTTCAACTTTTCTTTTGTTTTGTCCATTTATCCAAAATTATGCGTATTTCTGTCGGTTTATACAGTTTAGCCACTTTATTGTGTGAAAGTATTGTTTCCGTTCTGTTACAAGCGTCCCTGCCCTGATTAAAACGACCTCACCGCTCGCGTTTTGTGCGCACCTAGGCGGCGATGTACTTGCCGTCCTGAATCACATAGGCTGTAGGTCGTATGTAGTGAGCATGTTTCCAATATTTCCGCAGCGTTTCGGGGGTGCCGTTTTGTGCGACTCCTGTTGCCTGGCGAGCACGCGCCCTCGGTTCACGCTAGAATGCACTCAACCTCTAAGCGGTTAATCCATCCATAAGATGCACGAAGGAGCTATCTATGAGCGAACCCCTGCGCACCGTGAACGTCGGTCTGATCGGTCTGGGAACCGTCGGCGGCGGCGTGGCCCGTCTGATTAAGAGCCACCACGATGAGTACCTGGCCGCCTACGGCATCGACCTTAAGCTGACCCGCGCCTGCGCGCTTGCCTGGGAGCAGGCCGAAGCAGCCGGTATTGAGCGCGAGGCCTTTACGAGTGACTGGCACGACGTCGTCACCGACCCCGCCGTCGACATCGTCGTTGAGCTGATCGGCGGCGAGCACCCCGCGACTGAGATCTTTACCACTGCCTTTGAGCACGGCAAGCACGTCGTCTCTGCCAACAAGGCCCTGCTGGGCCGTCACGTCGAGACGCTCGCCGAGAAGGCGCGCGCGTGCGGCGTGCAGATTAAGTGCGAGGCCAGCTGCGGCGGTGGCATCCCCATTGTCAGCACGCTCGAGCACGACCTGGTGGGCAACAAGATCCTGACCATCGCCGGCATTCTCAACGGTACCACCAACTATATCCTGTCGCGCATGGACGCCGAGGGCGCCGATTACGCCGACGTGCTTACCGACGCGCAGGCCAAGGGCTATGCCGAGGCCGACCCGTCCGCCGACGTCGACGGCTTCGACGCCGCCAGCAAGACGGCGATCCTCGCCTCCATCGGCTTTGGCACCCGTGTTACCACCGACGATGTGTACCAGCAGGGCATCCGTACCATCGGCGCCGAGGACATCGCCCAGGCCCGCGAGCTCGGCTACACCATTAAGCTGCTCGGCATCGCCCGCAACACCGACGCCGGCGTCGACGTCCGCGTGCATCCCACGCTGATCCCCGCCGACCACATGCTTGCCAAGGTCAACGGCGCCATGAACGCTGTCTACGTGGTGGGCGACGCCGTGGGCGAGACTATGTTCTACGGTGCCGGCGCAGGCTCCTTCCCCACCGCGAGCGCCGTCGTGGGCGACATCCTGTCGCTCTCCGAGCCGATCAGCCGCGGCGTGGCTCCGCTGCCCGAGATTGAGCCCTATGGTCACAACCTCGCCTTTAAGCCCATGGACGAGCTCCAGACCAAGTACTATGTGCGCCTGAAGGTCGCCGACCGCGTGGGCGCCCTGTCCGAGACGGTCGACATCTTTGCCAAGCACAACATTTCGATCTCGCTCATCAACCAGGTCGAGGACGGCAAGTCGGGCGTCAGCGATGCCTGCTCGGTCATCTTCCTGACGCACCGCGCGCTCGAGAAGGACGTCCAGGCTGCCGCCGCCGAGCTTGCCAGCGTCGACTGCGTTGCCGAGGTCGCCAACGTCCTGCGTATCGAGGACGTAGAGGCCTGGACCGAAGGCGTCATGGCCAACTAGCCCAACACCCGCTTATCAATACGCACCTCGGGGGCTCCCGTCCTATGTGGGACGGGAGCCCTTTTCTATCCGGCTTCCAAGCACAGCGGCAAAGCGGCATTTGCACGAGCCGTTCATCGGTAGCGCGGGTTACCGTTCACCGATATGCAAACGCGGCCGATTCCGGCTACCGCTACGCTGTGCTGCGTATGTCCAACCCCCGAAGAATGGAGGCACCATGTTGCTCGAGGGCAAGAAAGCAATCATCACCGGAGGCACGCGCGGTATCGGCTATGCCATCGCCTGTCGCTTTATCGAGGAGGGCGCCGCCGTCACGGTCTTTGGCTCGCGTCAGGAGACTGCCGACGCCGCCGTTGAAAAGCTAGCCGCAGCCTATCCCGAGGCCAAGGTCTGGGGCCGCACCTGCGACCTCACCTCGCTCGAGGCCGTAACCGAGGCCTTTACCGAGGCAGCCGCCGACATGGGTGGCCTGGACACGGTCGTTAACAACGCCGGCATCTCCCAGCGCTCGCCCCTTTTGGACTACACGGCCGAGGAGTTCGCAAAGGTCATGAACCTTAACGTCGTCGCTGTCTTTAATGGCCACCAGGCTGCCGCCAAGATCATGACCGAAGCCGGCCACGGCGGCACCATCACTACCACAAGCTCGATGGTCGCCAAGTACGGCCAGCCCTCCGGCGTCGGTTACCCCACGTCCAAGTTTGCCGTCAACGGCATGGTCCAGTCGCTCTCGCGCGAGCTCGCCCCCATGGGCATCCGCGTCAACGCCGTTGCCCCTGGCGTGACTAAGACCGACATGGTCGCCAACCTACCCGAAGAGGTCATCAAGCCCATCGTCGCCACTATTCCGCTCGGCCGCATGGGCGAGCCCGAGGATGTCGCCAACGCCTTTGTCTTCTTGGCAAGCGACATGTCCTCCTATGTCACGGGCGCCATCCTCCCCGTCGACGGAGCCGCCCGGTCCTAAAGGTCGCAAGCCACGACTCCTAGCCTCAACATTGCTCAACGCAAAAGGCGCGCTGCCTGCATCAACCGCAGGCAGCGCGCCTTCTATTATTTGGACGGAACCCGTATCCCGGCATTCCTTACTACTTACCGTCGTCGTCCTGGGCTTCATCGCGCGCGTAGAGCTCCAGCATGCGGCGGCGGTATTCGTGCACGGCGAGCTTGGCGCGCTCCAGGCGGCGGCGCTCACGCGGAGTCAGCTTGGACGGGTCGATCTCGTCGCCATAGGTCTTCTCGGCCAGCAAATGAGCGGCGTCCACGATACGGGCATCGATGTGCCCGCTTGCCGCCTCGGTCGAGAGGCGGTCGGCAATGGAATCAAGGGTAGGTATGCCGTCGAGCGAACGCCCATGTCCATGCGAGGTCAGCAGCTCGTGCTCGCGTGCGAGCAGGCTCGCCAAATCGTGATGGGCGCGCAAGATGTCGAGCGCATCGGATGGATGCTCGGCAACCTCTGCCACGGCAGCGACCGGTGCGGCGTCGACCACGCGGTAGAAGAGCTGCGCGAGCAGCGGCATCAAGAACACCGTGATGGCACCGGCGGCAACCATGACCGACGCAATATCTTGCGACAGCGCGCCCGCGTTGACGGCAACGCTCGTCACGGCAACGATGATCGGAAGCGCCGTGGTGCAGTACAGGGCCACGGTAATGCGACCATACGCCGACACATCGCGCGTCGCAGGACAAATGCTCATAGAAATAAGGATGGGCACGGCACGAATAATCAGCAACGCCACGATAAAGCCCGCGAGCAAGCCCGGGCGCGACGCCACGGCCGTCAGGTCGATCTTTGCGCCCGATACGGTAAAGAACACCGGAATCAAAAAGCCGTAGGCCAGGCCGTCGAGCTTGGTCTCGAGCGTATGGTTGCCCTCGGGGATGATATAGCGCAGGACAAAGCCGGCGGCAAAAGAACCCAACACGATGTCGAGGTCAAAGATGGCCGAGAACGCCACGAGCGTGACCAGGATGAACACCGTCAGACGCACGAAGGTCTGCGACGTGGTATCGGCGCGTTCCTCGACAAACGAAAAGAAGCGGCTGCCGACGCGCCTGGAACGACTTGGGACCACGGCCAGCAGCACGCAGACCACAGCAAACAGGCCAAGAATCACGAGCGTCTGGATGCCGGTGCGGGCAGACAGCAGCACCGACATGGCGAGCACGGGACCGAGCTCGCCCCAAGTGCCATACGCGAGAATCGAGTCGCC
>CABUQI010000043.1 GCA_902493545.1 uncultured Collinsella sp.
GCCGTCGCTGGCGATGAGCAGGTAGTTCTCCTCGCCGCCGAACTCCGCATCGCCACAGGGGACCACCCAGACATGGGCGAATACCTCGAGTGCCGTGGCAGCGCAGTCGCGCAGGAACGTCACATCGCTCCCCTCGTTTGTGCTTACGATATTGGCAACGTAGACGCCACCGAAATTTAGGCTGCCCCGCACCAAACGCAACGCCTCAACCGTCGCCAGCTCGCGTACGGGCTCGGCACCGCCAAAGCAATCGCTCACGACCACGTCGTAGCGACGATGACCAACACTCGTCACGCCCAGATAAGAGCGAGCCTCAGCGGTTATCACCCGCAGGCGATCGCCCGCCGTGCACTCCAGCTCGTCCAGATAGAACCAGCGGCGCGCCAGGCGCGTAATCTCTCCGTCATACTCGATGACGTCCATGCGCAAGCCCTCGTGCGACATCAGCGCGAACTTGGGATAGGCAAACCCGCCGCCACCCAGCATAAGCATGCGGTTGATACCGTGACCATAAGCATCACGCATCGCATCCTCGGACTCAAACACGTCGTCAAACGCACGATAGTACGCAAAGACGGGCTCCGCCCAACGCTCACCAACGTAACTTGCGCTTTGGTAGACGCTGCCTTGCACCAACACGCGAATCTCGTCGCCGCCCTCATCGTGCACGCGTTTCACACGCGCCAACCCATTGCGGGTTCGCGCAACCTGCAGACAGGCAGCACGAACAGCGACAGCGGCCGCACCAAGCGCCGCGGCTCCCAGAGCAACGCCGGCAACGACGCCGGCAGAAACACTTGGCTTGTTCATCTAGAGCTCCTTTTGCAGATAGAGTCCATGGTCGCAAAAACCCAAATGGCGATAGTACTCGCGCGTACCGATTGCGCTAATCACGTTGATACGCGTATAACCCGCATCCCGGGCAATCTCGCACGCACGCTCTACGAGCAAACGCCCCAATCCATGGTGCTGGGCTGCTTGGCCTTGATCTCCCACGCGCGCCGCCATGCCATACACGTGCACCTCGCGAATCATCGCCTCGTCCGGTGTCGTCGGCAACTCATCCGCATGCGCGGCAACAAAAGCACGATCGGGCAGAGACAGACGCAAAAAGCCCGCGATCTTGCCCTGCGGCGTCACCCACTGCAAAAAGCGCTCGTGCGTCACCGGCGTCTCGTACGCCACTTCCTCGTCAAGGGTCAGCTCATGCAAGTCGGCGCCCGCCGTGCTAATCTCGCGATAGCGAATCTCACGCACTGTCGCGCCTTCCCCACGAGCCGACAAGCGGTTTTCAACGAGCTGACGCAGGTTGGGCTTCTTGTTGCCCACCATGATGTCGTCGGAGCTAAAGTCGCGGATCATGCGACTGATGCGGCAGAACGCCGGCGTCACCACGATGTCGTCGGCCAACACATCGAGCAGCTCTTCCTCGGTATAGGGACGCCACTCGCCGCGCTCATAGCAGCCCACCAGACGCGAGCCCTCGATGAGCGCGCACGGGTAGACCTTGACCTCGTCGGGCATAAAGGCCCCTTCGGTCATAAAGCGCTCGTAGTCGCGCTTGTCCCCCTCGGGTGTGGCGCCCAATAAGTTGAGCATAAAATGCGCATGGATCTTAAAGCCAAAGAGGCGCGCAAGCGAAAACGCCTGCTCGATCTGAGCCACCGAAATGCGACGCTCGTTGATATCGAGCAAATGCTGGTCGAGGCTCTGGATGCCCATCTGAATCTTGGTGCAGCCCAGACGACGAATGAGCGTGAGCGCCTGTGGCGTCACGGCATCGGGGCGGGTCTCGATAACGAGCCCCACCACGCGATGCTTCGCCGTCTCGTTGATGCGCTGCTGACGCTCAAGCTCCTCCATCGTTTCCGTCTGCCACTCGGCAGCCTCGCCCCATGGCGTACCGGGGCCGTACAGACGACGCACTGCGCGGTTATAGCCACCAACGACAGCATCCACACGCCCCCGCTCGTCGGCAACGCCGCTCGCAAGCTCGGCCTCGTCGGTCGCAATGCCGGCAGCCCGATAGCGCTCGCGGCGCTCTGTTACCACCGGCGGCAGGGCATCGGCGGGAGCGTCATCGAGCAGGCGCCCTGCCTCGGCACGGCTGATGCCCGGACGCGCCAACATGGGGTTTGCCGCCACACCGGCGACGGCATCGTCATTGAGCGCACGGAAAAGCTCCGACATAAACCACGTCTGATACCCTTGCGGATAGTCGCTCCAGGTACCGCCGAGCACAATGAGCTCTATCTTGTCGGTCGCATGTCCCATCTGCGAAAGCGCGGTCAGACGAGCGCTCACCTGCAGATACGGGTCGAAGCAGTTTTGCTCCGCACGGGCGCACGCCGGCTCGGCGTGCAGATAGCTTTTGGGCATGCGCAGATCGTTGGGGCAAAACAGGCAATCGCCCGAGCATGGCCAGGGCTTGGTAATGACGGTAATGGTCGCCACGCCCGAGGCCGTTCGGCGCGGCTTCATACGCAGGACCTGCAGCAGTTGACGCTCCAGATCGGAATCGACATTCCACGCAGCCCACCGAACCGGCTCCTCACGTTTAACCCGCTGGTAGAACGGCAGCAGACGGCGCTTGGCCAAATCGCGTTTGTCGGCACCCTCACGGCGCGCCTCGGCATGTATCAGTTTGACGAGCGCTTTGTCGTCCACGGTCTCGCCGCGACGCAGAGCCTCGAGTATGTTCAAGATAATCTGTTCCATGTCCCCATTGTAAAGGCAAAGGCGCCGAAGCCCGTCACGGCTCCGGCGCCTCCATCAAAGAGCATGCCTATATGTACCGATCTCCGAAAACCGCATGTCACTCCGGATCAAACGACATGTCGCCCGAACCGACCTCAAAACGATACGTAGCAGACTTATCGCCGTTATCGAATTCAAGATTCAAAATGGTCTCGCCGTCGTAGCCAAGCGGGAGGAAATCGCTCTCAAAGTCGCCGCTGCCCAAGGTGAGGCTCGCCTTAAAGCCCGTCGAGTTCGGAACCGTCATCTCCACATCGCCCGAGCCCACACTCACGTCCATCGACTTCGCGGGGGCCTGGTAGAGCTCGAACGTCACATCGCCCGAACCGACCTCGGCATTCAGGGTATCGGTCACGGTGCCCGTAAACTCAACGTCTCCAGAGTCCAAAGTCAGGTTGAGGTCATGACACGCAATGCCCGCGACCGTCAGGTCACCCGATCCTACATTCGCTGTAATGCCCACCATGTTATCGGCAACTTCGCGCGGCAGTTCGACGGTAACCGTGCGGTCAATGGCGCGCTCGTCATCGCAATCGAACTGGCGAATCTTGAGCGTAGAGCCCTTGATTTCGGCCAGGTTCTGGGTTGCCGCATCGAAGGCAACGGTCCCCGTTGCCACGCGACCGCTTTCAATTACGCGCACTGGCCCGCTGGAGACGTGTTTGACCTCGACCGTGCCCGACGTCACGTCCAAGTCAAGCGATGTGAACGCGTCGGCATCAAAGGTTTCGCTCGAAAGCTGCTGAGGCCGAGCGGAATAGTTACCGCCATCCAAAAGATCGTCCTCGTCAACCGCATCGTCCATACCAGAGAAGCCGGATACAACATCGTCGAGATCCCACGGACCATCAAAATGAATCAATGTCCGCGAAATGCCAAAGACAAGCCCGATGATGAGCACGAACGCTCCGATGCCAACGCCCAAGCGCACCTTGGATTCATGCGAAAGCTTCATCATTCATCACTCTCTTTGGCAATCGGCTCAGCGGTAGTCGCGGTAGCCACGTCAGCATCAGATTCCGCAGAAGTATCCTTCCCCTGGGCCTTGACCGCCACCGACGCCGAACCAACCTGAATATCCCCGCGCGCCCAATCGCCATCGAGCGCACGCGCCACCCAGTGATAGATGGGAATCGTAAAGAAGATCAGTGCGGCAAAGGGGCCGGCACCAAACAGGAACATCAGCAAAAAGAACAGCAGCCAGCACACGGCCCAATACGGGAACGACTGGAACGGGCCCTTCACCGGAGTCGAGCCAACTGCGCTGCCACTCGTCGCCTGCGCCGTAGCGGCATTGGCGGCCTGCGCACTCCAGCTTGCCGCTTGCGCCGCCTTGGCGGCGGCGTCACTCGCCTGTGTTGCCGCCTCGGTAGCGCGCGCCGCCGCCTCATGGGTGCGAGCACGCTCTGCTGCCTCGGCCTCGCGCTGACGAGCGCGGTCCTCGTTCTCAAACTCGATATCGTCCTCGATCTCATCGCTCGGATTGAGCAGCTCGTCCAAGCTCACGCCATAGAGCTTGGCGAGCGAGATCAGGTTCTCGGTATCGGGCGAGCTCTCCGCGCGCTCCCATTTACTGACTGCTTGGCGCGACAGTCCCAGCTTTCGTGCCAGCCCTTCTTGGCTAAAGCCTTTGCTTCGGCGAAGGTCGGCGAGCCGCTGCGCAGTTTCTACATTCATGGTTCCTCCTATGTGATGCCGGCCGTGCCGCCGGACCGTTTTTGTTCTTAAGGCGCCTTGCACAGTTAAAAATCTATCCGCCACCGCCAAAAGCATGCCACCTATTCTAGTGAGATTTTTGACAACCGGCGGTTGCGGGTGCATATGAGCTGCGGAAATGTGTCCAAACAAAGCAATGACCCGTAGCTTGGTTGTCCCCGTTGCGGCGTTAACGGTAGTATGGTCGTATTGTTAATTCCGCACCGCCAACGGAGGGAGTTCCGCGCCGTGAACCGCGATTTCGCCTCATCGCTCATCCAGCTCAACAACACGTTCTATCGCGAGCACTCCGCCTCCTTCTCCGATACGCGCCAGGCCCCGTGGCCCGGCTGGGTGCGCACCATGGACATCGCGCTCGGGCAGCTCGACGTCGCCACGATCGAGCATCCCGTCCGCGTCTTTGATCTTGCCTGCGGCAATATGCGATTCGAGAATTTTGCCGCCGGCGGCGCACTTGCCGCCAAGGGCGTCGACGGCGCAAACCCCTCGGCAGATGCCAGCTGCCCGTTTGAGTTCTATGGTGTCGACTCGTGTCAAGATTTGGCTATCGATGCACATGGCCACGCCCTGCGCATTCCCAACCTGCACTTCCAGGAGCTCGACGTGCTCGACGCCCTCATGAAGCTCAACCCCGCCGAGACGCCCGACGTGCTTTTCGACGCCCCGCTCGCCGACATCTCGGTCTGCTTTGGCTTTATGCACCACGTGCCGTCGTGCGAGTACCGCGTACGCGTACTCGACGCCCTGGTGCGGCAGACGCGCCCGGGCGGCATCATCGCCATCAGCTTTTGGGAGTTTATGAACGACGAGCGCATGGCGCGCAAGGCCGTTCGAGCCGAAGCCCGCGCCGAGCTCACCCCGCCGTTTGAGGGTTACGATTCCGCACAGTTTGAAGCCGGCGACCACCTCATCGGCTGGCAAAACGACCGCCACGCCTACCGCTATTGCCATCACTTTGACGATCAGCAGATCACCGACCTGGTGCGCGGCGTCCGTACGTTCTACAAGAGCGGCGAGGTCCCCGTGCGCGAGCTTGAGCGCTTCCATGCCGACGGTCGCAGCGGCGAGCTCAATCGCTATGTGATTCTCAAGCGCCTGTAGGCACCGACGACTCGCCGTCGAGCCGCACAGCGTCTTTCGGGCAAACTATGCCTACCCTTTTTTCAACCCATTGACGGAACGCGCAGCTATGCGTTCCATACTTATGACCAAGGAGCCTCATGGGAGCCGTCCACGTTCGCACGCCTAAGAACTTTGTGCTCGAGGAGCGCCTGGAGCGCTACGCCGATGCGATTGAGACGAACCCCGAGGCCTATGTCGGAGATTGGCGCAAGGCCTGTGCGCCCGCAGGCAGCAAGCCCTTCGAACACCTTCATCTGGATCTGGGCTGTGGCAAGGGAACCTATCTGGTCGAGCGCGCCCACCGCGAGCCCGACACCCTCTTTATCGGCATGGACCAGGAGCCCATCTGCATCGCCTATGCCGCGCAGAAAATCTGCGAACAGGGGCTATCCAACGCACTCGTCCTGCCCCGAGGCGCCGCATCGCTGCCACAGCTGTTTGCCGCAGGCGAGCTCGATGCCATCACCATTAACTTTCCCACGCCGCAGCCCAAGGCCAAGTACGCTAAAAAACGACTCGTCCATGTCGACCATCTGATGCTCTACCGCCCGCTCTTTTCAGCCGGCGCTACCGTCACACTGCGCACCGATAGCAAGCCGTTGCGCGATTACGCCCTGGGACAGTTTGCCGCGGCCGGCTACGATACGCTTTGGGTAAGCGACGACGTCCGCCGCGACCATCCCGAGCATCCCGAGACCGAGTACGAGCGCCGCACGCGCGAGATGGGTGCCGCCGTCTATGGCATTTGCGCCACACCTGGAGCGCAGCCCAGCGATGAACAGCTCGCGGCGGGCCGCGCGCAGGAGCAAAGCCTAGCCTGCTACCTGCCCGATAACCTCGATGAGCTCGCCTATGTGCCTCTGGGCATGGAAGAGGCCGTCGAGAACTTTAGAAACCGTGCCCGCAAGGGCAAGAAGCGTCTACCGCAAGAGTCCTAGGGGCTTCTGATGGTCGCGGCGTTGGCAAACAAGCGCAAATAGGCGCCAGCGAACGGCCCTCAAACCTAAGTGAGTAGACTATTTTGCAATAGCCAAGCACAGCCCGCATAGCGAAACATAAAACCGCAGGTAGAACCCTTGCGCAAAAGCCATGTGCTCGCAATATCGCAAAAAGTCTACTCACTTAGCTAGCGACTACACTAAACGGCTGGGCAGAACGCCCATTTCCTGCATTTTCTTGCCTGCAAACGCATCGATGCGCCGCTACGCCATAATAGTTGGCGGACAATCGCGAGAGAAAGCAACCACATGGCACAGACCACGACAGATACCGCCGCCAGCACCGTCTCCGGCGCCGGCGCCGCCAGCTCATTCTCGGGCGGCACGGGAACCGAAGCCGAGTTTGGCTCGCTCGGCGCGCTCTCCCCCACCTGGTGGGAGCCCGAGGACGGCAGCGAGCCCGAACCGTGGCTCACGCCCGATCAAGCCTTCGAACGCTTCTTTGAATGGACGAGCGACCGTGGCATTGAGCTGTGGGATCACCAAGAAGAGGCCCTCATGGACCTGGCCGCCGGCGATCACGTCATTTTGGGCACGCCGACCGGATCGGGCAAGTCGCTCGTCGCGCTGGGCATGCTCTTTATGGGCATGGCGCAGGGCAAACGCTGCTACTACACGGCTCCTATCAAGGCTCTGGTCAGCGAGAAGTTTTTCGACCTGGTACAGGTGCTCGGCCGCGATAACGTAGGCATGATCACCGGCGACACGCATATCAACACCAAGGCTCCCGTCATCTGCTGCACGGCCGAAATCCTTGCCAACGATGCGCTACGCGAGGGCGAGGACGCCGATGTGGGCTGCGTGGCCATGGACGAGTTCCATTACTTTGCCGACCCCGACCGCGGCTGGGCTTGGCAGGTGCCGCTGCTCACCCTGCCCCATACGCAGTTTATGCTCATGAGCGCCACACTTGGCGATGTCACTGCAATCGCCGCCTCTCTCGAAGAGCACACCGGCGCTGCTTGCGACCTGGTTGTCGACGCCCCGCGCCCCGTGCCCCTGAGCTATGACTACGTGACGACCTCGCTCGAGGGCACCGTCGAGCTCGCCATGCGCCGCGGAGAGGCCCCACTCTACATCGTGCACTTTAGTCAGGACGCCGCGCTTGCCACGGCACAGTCGCTTGCCAACTTTGGCATCGCTAGCAAGGAGCAGCGCGAGGCCATTAAGGAAGCTGCCAAAGGCACGAGTTTCTCCACCGCCTTCGGCAAGATTCTCAAGCGCCTGCTCGGCTGCGGCGTCGGCGTGCACCACGCCGGTATGCTGCCGCGCTATCGCCTACTGGTTGAGCGCCTGGCGCAGCAGGGCCTGCTGCCCGTCATCTGCGGCACCGACACGCTCGGCGTCGGCATCAACGTGCCCATCCACACCGTGGTGCTCACCGCGCTCACCAAGTTCGACGGTTACAAGATGCGCCGTCTGCGCGCCCGTGAGTTCCATCAGATTGCCGGTCGCGCCGGCCGCTCGGGCTTCGATACCGAGGGCATGGTGATTGCCGAGGCACCCGAGCACGAGATCGAGAATGCCAAGCTTATGGCCAAGGCGGGCGACGACCCCAAAAAACTCCGTAAGATTAAAAAGAAAAAGGCCCCCGAGGGCTTTGTCACCTGGAACAAGCAGACCTTTGAGCGCCTGATTGAGACGCAGCCCGAGACGCTCAAGCCGCGCCTGCGCATCACGCACTCCATGGTGATTAGCGTGGTCGAGCAGGGCGGCGATGCCCGAGCCCGCGTACACGACCTCATCGAGACGAGCCTGCAGACTCCCGAGGAAAAGGCCAAGCTCGAGGTTCGCGCCGACGAAATCTTCGCCACGCTCATCGATTCCGGCGTCGTCGTTCGCACCGAGGTGCCGCCCGCGCCTGACGCCCCGGCTGACGCCGCACCAGACATCGATTATGCGCTGACGGTCGATCTACCCGAGGACTTCGCGCTCGATCAGCCACTCTCGCCGTTCTTGCTTGCCGCATTGGAACTGCTCGACCCCGAGAGCGAGACCTATACCATGGATCTGATCTCGATGGTCGAGGCAACGCTCGAGGATCCCAAACAGGTGCTGCGTGCACAGGAGCGCGCCGCGCGCGACCGCGCGATGGCAGAAATGAAGGCTGACGGCGTCGAATATGAGGAGCGCTTGGAGCGCATTCAAGACGTCACGTACGAAAAGCCGCTCGAGGATTTGCTCGACGCCGCCTTTGACAAGTACTGCCAGGAAGTGCCCTGGGCAAACGACTACCAGCTCTCTCCCAAGAGCGTCCTGCGCGATATGCTGGAAAGCGCGAGCGATTTTAAGGGTTACATTCAAAAGCTCGGCATCGCCCGCTCCGAGGGCATTTTGCTGCGCTACCTAGCAGAGGCCTACCGTTCACTCGACCGCACCGTGCCCATCGAGAAGCGCGACGAGCGCCTGCGCGACATTATCTCGTGGCTGGGCTTTGTGGTGCGCTCGGTGGACTCGAGCCTGGTGGATGAGTGGGAGAACGCCGGCAACCCCGCTGCACTCGACGCCGCACCGCCGCAGGGCATCGACGAGGTCGTTGCGGACCGTCGCGGCTGCACGCTGTTGGTGCGCAACGCACTCTTCCGCCGCGTGACCCTTGCCGCTCGCGAGCACGTTCGCGACCTGGGCGAGCTCGACGACGACTGGGGCATGAGCGAAATCCGCTGGCAAAAGGCGCTCGATGCTTACCACGAGCAGCACGAAGAAATCCTCACCGACGGAGATGCCCGCAGCGCCGCGATGTTTTCCATTGACGAGTCCGACGAGAAGACCGCGCACGTATGGCACGTGCACCAGATCTTTGCCGACGAGGATGGCGACCACGATTTTGGCATCATGGGCGATGTCGATCTGGACGCCACGCAAGACGGCGGCGAGGTCATCTTCAAAAACTACCGCGTCGGCTTTATCGAGGACCTGCTCGAGAACTAGCCGACCATACTGGAACGAAACGGGGCCGCTGGCAACATCGCCAGCGGCCCCACTTTTGCACTATATGCTATGCCTTACTCGGCATCCTCGACCTCATATGAATCCGCCTCGGCGGGCTCATCGTTTGCCTCCGCCGCAGCCCCGCGCGCCTCGTCAAACGCCGCCTTCATGGTCTTGTTGCCCCACGTGAGCTTGCGAATGGTAAGATCGTCGGCCTTCTTGTTGGCTAGGCGCAGATTGTTCTCGGAGGACAGCAACGCCTCCTTGGTTTTCTGCAGATGGCTAATCGTCTTGTCGATCTCATCGATTGCCGTTTGGAACTTGCGGCTCGC
>CABUQI010000044.1 GCA_902493545.1 uncultured Collinsella sp.
CCGAGCACATCCAGGACAACGTGTACAACATGGTCATGGACTACCTTGCCTGCGGTATCGATCCCGACAAGACCATGATCTACGCGCACTCCGCCGTGCCCGCCGCCAACCAGCTCATGCTGCCGTTCCTGTCGCTGGTGTCCGAGGCCGAGCTGGCGCGCAACCCCACCGTCAAGGCCGAGATGGAGGCCTCGGGCCATGAGCTTACCGGCCTTCTGCTCACCTACCCGGTGCATCAGGCCTGCGACATCCTGTTCTGCAAGGGCAACGTGGTGCCCGTCGGTCGTGACCAGCTGCCGCACATCGAGCTCACCCGCACCATCGCCCGCCGCTTTAACAACCGCTACGGCAAGGTATTTCCCGAGGTCGACGCATTGCTGTCCGAGACCCCGCTGCTTCCCGGCCTTGACGGTCGCAAGATGAGCAAGAGCTACGGCAACGCCATCAATATCTCGATGACCGCCGAGGAGACGGCCAAACGCATCAAGAAGAGCCAGACCGACTCCGAGCGCATGATCACGTTCGATCCCGAGAACCGCCCCGGCGTGTCCGGTTTGCTTTCGACGGCCGCCATCTGCACCGGTCGCTCCGAGGTCGAAATTGCCGAGGAGATTGGCATGGGCGGCTCCGGCCAGCTCAAGAAGTACGCGACCGAGGCCGTCAACGAGTACTTCGCACCTATCCGCGAGCGTCGCCAGCGCTACGAGAACGATCTGGATTACGTGAAGGACGTGCTGCACGAGGGCAACCGTCGCGCCAACGAGATCGCCGAGCAGACCCTGGCCGAGGTTCAGGACGCCATGGGCATGGTGTACTAGACCGATCTGCTGGCTTGAGCTTTCGATTGCTTTAGGGCGGGCGCTACGGCGTCCGCCTTTTTTGGAGCCGGACCGCTTCGGCTCCGTCCATCACACTCCCCCGACAAACAGGAACAGGCCCGCTGGCAGTTAGTTGCCAGCGGGCCTGTTCCCGAAGTACACCGTTGAATCGCACAGAGGGGAGGAATGCGAATCAAACTCAACAGGGCAGGCTTTTTCATCGCCTATTGCCTGCTCCGTTGCTGAAACCAATATAGTTCACCGTGGTTTACTTTCTGATGGCAAAGTACGCCACCACACCTTCTCCATAAGTTAGCTCTGGTAAACCTACAGCGTAAAACCACCACAAAGGGGACAGGCGCCTTTGTGGTGGTTTTCGCCACGGCAGAACCGCTAGAGCCCGGCAGGCCAGCGACAGGCGGCCAAGTCGACGTGCATGTCGTCCTTAAACGCCACACCTTCCCCTAGCAAAAGCTCACGTTGAGCATCGGGACCGCCAAAAGCGAAGCCCTCGCATATGTGCCCGTCGGCAAACACCACGCGGTGACAGGGAATCTCGCCGGGGCGCGGATTACTATGCAGGGCATACCCCACGTACCGCGCACTTCGTGGACGACCGGCGAGCAGCGCCACCTGACCGTACGTAGCGACCATCCCCTCGGGAATCTGCTCGACCACCTCGTACACCCGCTCAAAAAAGCCCTCAGACGCCATCGATCGCTCCCTTCCACCCTGAAAAGCATAAACCACCACAAAGGTACCTGTCCCCTTTGTGGTGGTTTTGACCGGAAAGCTAGTTGGCGGGGCGGAAGAAGGCTACGGCTACGGCGCCGGGGCCCACGTGGGTGCCGATGGTGGCGCCAATGGTGTGGATGGGCAGCTCGTTCTCGGTGTGTCCAGCCCACAGCGCGGCGCTGTCCTCGATGTACTTCTTGAGCACAGCGTCCGAAAGGCCCGTATAGCCCAGTGCCAGCGGCATGGAAAAGTCGACGCCGCCCGCCTTTTCGACCTTCTGGTTGAGCAGGTTACGGCCGTTCTTGGAGCCACGAGCCTTGCCCAGCTGCACGATAAGGCCGTCCTCGGCGGCCACTACGGGCTTCACGTTGAGCAGCGTGCCCACAGCGCCCGCAGCGGCAGACAGGCGACCGCCGCGCACCAAGTACTCCAGCGTCTCGAGCAGGCCGATGACGACCACGCGGTCACGGACGGCCTCTACGGCCGCCGCGATTTGGGCCGCACTACGGCCCTCGTCCACCAAGCGCAGCGCATACTCGACCAGGACACGTTCGCCCAGGGTGACGTTATTGCTGTCTACCACGAACACGTCGCCGCCCGGCGCCTCGGCAAGTGCGGTACGGGCACTCTGATTGGTGCCCGAAAGCTTGGCGCCCACGGTAATAATCACTGCCTCGTCGCCGGCCTCACGCGTCTCGGCAATCGCCTGTGAAAACGCGTACGGGTTGACCTGACCGGTCTTGGGCAGCTCATCGCGCTCCACGAGCATCTCGTAAAAGCGCTGGTGATCGATGTCGACGCCATCCATGTACACATCGGTACCAAAGGTAACGGACAGCGGCAGAACACGCAAAGCGGGGTGCTCAGCCGGCGACATATCGCTTGCGGAATCGGTAATAATACGAATGGACATAACAAATCCTTTCTTGCGCGGAGCTCGCGCGGGGAATTTTGACAGCAATGCCCCGGCACGGTATACGCGCTCAAACGGGACTATGCAGTTGTTAATGGGAAGCAAATGCCTTGGCGGCCTTAGATCTCGCGCAGGGTGTCGAGAATCGTACGCAGCGATGCATACATCTGCTCGCGCTGCTCCACACCCATAGCCTTACCGGTGGTATCGAGCACCTCGCGAATGATGCGGTCCGCCTCGCTCATGCTCTCGCCGCCCAGAGCGGTCAGGCGAACCGGAGCACGATACTTAACGGCGGCATCGCCCGAGTCATCAACCTCAACAAAGCCGCCCTCCTCCAGGTGCACCAGCGTGCGCGAAACGGCAGCGCGCGTCACGCCGGCCACGCGAGCCAGGTCGGCGCCGGTCATACCATCCTTGCTGCGCTCCAGGTAGTACAGGCACATGACGTCGGAGCCCTTGAGGCCCAGCCTTGCGCCCTCGGACGTCTTGATACGCTGAATCTCCTTGTAGAGCCCGCTAATCAGTCCAACAAAATCCTCAAAACGTGTCTCGTCGTTCTGCTGCATGGGAGACGACCGCCTTTCGCTTGCATGATGCTAACGGGTAAACATCTTAGCCGCATGTCCGAACCCCCGTACCCAAATACCCCATTTGTTAACCCATCAACATAAAAACCACCACAAAGGGGACAGGCACCTTTGTGGTGGTTTGGGGCATCAATAGGTTCTAGGCGCCGCTACAGCTCCACACAGGGATTGTCGCGGGTCACAAGCGTCTTAACGACAACCGTAGCGCCCAGATAGCGCTCGAGCAGCTCGGCCAAGCGATCGACGGCGGCCTGACAGTCCCCCATCCGCTCGGGCTCCACGCACTCAATCGCCAGAAATGCGTCCGCCGAATCGTCGGACAGGGCCGTTCGAACGCCGTCGCGCCAGTTCCAGCAGCGGCACACGGCGCCCGCATCGTCGATGTAGGCCAGCTCGCCAGGCAGCGTCGGGTCATCTGCTTCCTCGCCAAGCGGCAAGAACGCATCGCCACCGTCGGTCACCTTCAAGCGAAGGTCTCCCTCGATCGCATGCAAATCCTCGCCTCCCACGGGCAGCGCGTAGGTCAGCGACACCGTGTTGTAAATATCCACCGCGGGCGTAATGTGGCCCACCGGTTTGCCTTTGAGCACGCGTTTGAGCAGGTTCTCGATTGAGCAACGCGCGCCCTTTTTGGTCTTGAACAGACGATAGGCCTCGCGCCATGCTTTGACCGGTGCGTTCTCGCTGATAGTATCGCTTGTCAGGTGGCGCTCCGCATCGATGTTGGCGCGGTCGAGCAGCGCGGCGATCGCATCCACGCCCTCCTGGGGAATCTGAGCCGCGGGCTTCATGCCCTTTACGACCACGACGCCGACCGCCGCCTGCGGAAACAGCTCCCAAAATGACTCCTCGGCAACAAAGCCCTTCATACGCTCTCCCTTCATCGTGCACGCCCGAGCGAGGGCGTCTAAACAAAAAGCGCCCCCACGGCGGCCACCTTCAAAGTCCTACGGTGCCGCCACAAGAGCGCTTACGCTGCCCCCATCCGGAGAAGGGGGCGATATGTCAGGCGTATTGTAACCTGAGTCATCCGCCCAAGCAAAACCACCACAAAGGTGCCTGTCCCCTTTGTGGTGGTTTTGGGCCTGAGGCGACGCTAGTGGCGGAGTCCCAGCAAGCCGCGGCCGCGATGACGGGCCTCGGCGGACACCTGGGCGTGCGGGCCGGCGGCCTTGACGGACTCGGGCAGGTGGGAGTACTTCTTCTCGAAGTTCTCCTCAAACATCACCGCCAGGTTGTGCGCGGCCTCGTCGTAGCGCGCGGTGCTCTGCCAGTACTGGCGCGGCACTAGGATGCCGTCGGGCACACCGTGGCACGTGGTGGGAATGTCGACATTAAAGATGTCGTCGTGCACAAACTCGCTGTCCTCGATGGTACCGTCGAGGGCGCGAGCGACCAGCGAGCGCGTGTAGGCAAGCTCGATGCGATGGCCCACGCCATAGCCGCCACCAATCCAGCCGGTGTTAACCAGGTAGACGCGCGTGCGGCCGTCGGCGATGCGCTCGCCGAGCATCTTGGCATAGACCATGGGGTCGAGCGGCATAAACGGCTCTCCGAACAACGAGGAGAACGTGGGCGTGGGCTCGGTGACGCCGACCTCGGTGCCGGGGATCTTGGCCGTAAAGCCCGTCACAAAGTGATACATGGCGGCGTCGGCCGTCAGGCGCGAGATGGGCGGCAACACGCCAAAGGCGTCGCAAGTCAGGAACAGCACGACACTCGGAGTGGTGCCCATGCCCTTAGTCCACGCGTTAGGAATGTGCTCCACGGGATAGGCCACGCGCGTGTTGTGCGTGATCGAGATGTCATCGTAGTTGGGCTTGCGGTTCTCGTCGAGCACCACGTTTTCGCAGATTGCGCCAAAGCGGACAGCGTTGAAGATCTCGGGCTCGTGGAAGGCGTCTAGGCCCTCGCATTTGGCGTAGCAGCCACCCTCGATGTTGAAGATGCCCATGTCGGACCAACCGTGCTCGTCGTCGCCGATCAGCAGGCGCGTGGGATTGGCCGAAAGCGTGGTCTTGCCGGTGCCGGACAGGCCAAAGAACACGGCGGTCTCGTGCGTGACGGGATCCATGCTGGCCGAGCAGTGCATGGGCAGCACGTCGTCCTCGACGGGCAGCAGATAGTTCATGACGCTAAAGATCGACTTTTTAATCTCGCCGGAGTAGCCGGTGCCGGCGACCAGAATCACGCGTTCCTGGAAATTGATGACCACGGCGGCGCTGGAGTTGAGGCCCTTGATGGCAGGGTCGCACTGGTAGCCGGGTGCCGCGAGCACGCAGAAGTCGGGCTCGCCGGTGCGCGCGATTTCACGGGCGAGCGGACGGGCAAGCATTTGCTTAATGAAGAGTGCCTGGCTGGCACGCTCGCAGGCAACAAGCAGGCGACGCGTGTGGTTGCGGTCGGCGCCCGCCATGCCGCGCGTGACGAACACATCGCGCTCGTTGAGATAGTCGACGATGCCGGCTTTGATGACCTCGTAGCTTTCGACGGACAGCGGGCGGTTGACGGCGCCCCAGGCAATCTTGTCGTGGACATCGGGGGTGTCAACGATAAAGCGGTCGTTGGGCGAACGTCCGGTACGCTCCCCCGTCTCGATCACCAGCGCGCCGTTGGATGCCATGCGGCCTTCGTTGCGGCGGATGGCATGCTCGACGAGCTCGGCTGCCGGCAGGTCAACCAGCAGGCGGGGCTGGTTCTCAGCGGGGTCTTCGACCAGCGTAATGCCAAAATTGGACAGAACTTCTGCAGGGGTAACACCAGGCATGGGGCCTCCTTTAAAAACGCGGCACGTGGACGCGGCGCGCACTTTACTCACGTAAAGCCCGTTGTACCCGATATGCAAAAACGTTTTTGCGGCAAGGGCGGCAAGCCCGCCCAACGGTCAAAAATCGCAGGCAAGCGGCCCAGTCATTGGGGACGTTCTTAAACGACTAGTCATTGGGGACACTCTTGAACAGGCAACATTCAAGGAGCGTCCCCGGATGCCGGCACTTAGGGACGTTCCCAAAGTGCCGGCACATAAGGAACGTCCCTAAGTGCCGACTACAGCGGCAGGTTTTGGCCGAGCATGGCTATGACGCTCATGAGGACCAGCATGCCGGCAGCGTAGGGTAGCACCGCGCCCAGGAGTTCGGCATCCTTACCGCGCACGTGCACGGCGGCAAGACCAATGGCGAGGGTCTGCGGCGAGATCATCTTGCCGGCGGCAACGCCAAGCGCGTTCAGCGCAACCATCCAGTAGTCACTCACGCCCAGCGCGGTGGCAGCCTGGCTCTGGATGGGGCCAAACAGCATGCCCGAGGACGTGCCCGAACCGGTCACGAAAGCACCGACCGCACCAATCCACGGAGCCAGAATCGGGTACAGACCGCCAGCGACCGCAATGCAAAATGCGCTGATCGACGAAATCATGCCGGCATAGCCCATCACCTTGGCGCAGCCCAGCACCGAAAGCATGGTGATAACCGTCGGCATCATCTGCTTCACAGTCGCGGCCAGCACCTCGCCCATCATGCGCGGCGAAGCGCCCTGAATGGCACCGCCGACAAACGCCGCCAGGAAAATCCAGACGCCTGGCGTGTTGATCCACGAAAACGTAAGCATACCGGGATTCTCACCGCAATACACCTGCACATGGCTCGCAAACGGCGCGAGCGCAGCATGTACAGCGGGCACCAGATTAGACGTGCCCAGCAGCAACACAAAGATCAGGATGAAGCACGACCAGGCCGAAAGCGCCGACTTAACGGTGAGCTTCTCCCCCGCCTCGATATTCATGTGAAAGCGTGCGTCCAGATGCCCCGACTTCTCGGCACGCATGGCAAGTGCAGCTGTCAGCGCGAGCGAAACGATGGATCCTACGACCACGGCCAGCTCGGGGCCCACAAACATGGCAACGACCAGAGCCGCGCCGACAAACGACACGCCGGAGAGCAACGCCACGCCGGCAACACCGTGCAGACGCTCGCCCACACTCGCGGCATTGCCCTGGTCATCGGCAACACGGCCCGCAACCAGCACAATAAATAGCGGCATCACCACAAAGAACGGTGCGAGCTGCACCAGCTGAACGGTCGCTAGGTGAAGGGAATCCAAACCCACCAGGTCGGCAACGGACACCGTGGGGATGCCAATGGAGCCGTAGGGCGTGGGCACGCCGTTGGCCAGCAGGCAGATGAGCACGGCAGGCACGGCCTCAAAGCCCAGGCCCGCGAGCATGCCGGCGGGAATGGCGACAGCGGTACCGAAGCCGGCCATGCCCTCCATAAAGCCACCGAAGCACCAAGCCACGAGCAGCGCCAGCAGACGGCGGTCGCTGCTGATGGAGGTGATCATGCTGCCGATCACGTCCATGGCGCCCGTACGAACGCACAGGTTATACGTGAACACCGCGGCGATGATCACCAGGACGATGGGCCACAGAGCCATCAAAAAACCTTCGAGCGAGGCGGTCGCGATCTGCGCTGCCGGCAGGTGCCACCATGCGAAGGCAAGCAAGCACGAAAGGACAAACGATCCGATAGCGGCCTTCCAAGCTGGCCATTTAAAGCACAGCAGCATCACGACCAGCCAAATAATCGGCACAAGAGCCAGTAAGAATGCGGCGACGTCCATAGGTAGAAGCTCCTTGGTACCGCGTGGGCGGCATCGGGGGTGTCACAAAACTTCAACAGGATACCGCACGTTTACCGACTAATTACAGCCGCCCGCCGAAATTATTGAACAATCCGTTCAAAAACACGAACGAACACCGTCGCGTCTATACTAAAGCGCAGCAATAGAAAGGACTCCGCTTTGAGCATCACGCCCCTCGATAGCATTCGCCGCGCCATCGCCCGCCGCAACGGCGTCTCCAACCCCGCTGCATCGAGAGACGGCGCCGCGAAGGCCCAGGGCGGCCGCATCGAGAACGGCCTCTTCCCTGCCTCGCACACTGCCGAGGAACTCGCACGCATCCAAGAGCTGAGTCAGCGCAACGCCGGCGGGCCCGATAGCAGCCAAACCACACGTCGCCGGCGCGAACGCGATCGCAAGCCCGGCCCCGTCCGCCGCATGGTCAACGCTTGGTGGAACCGTCTGCTCGGTGCCGTCTACGGCGGCGGCTTCTCCATGCAGGAAGCGGAATACGAGGAGCACGCCACCCGCCGCGATTACCTTTGGAACGCTCTCGGCACCGCCGTGTGGGGCTTGGCGTTTCCGCTGCTCACCATCGTGTCCACACAGCTCGTGGGCGCCGAAGAAGCCGGCAAGTTCTCCATCGCCTTTGTCACCGGCACGCTCATCATGATCGCATGCAACTACGGCGTGCGCAATTTCCAGGTCTCGGACATCGACGAAAAGACGTCCTTCGCCTCCTACCAGCTCAATCGTTGGATCTGCGGAGCGCTCGCCCTAGGCTGCGGCCTCATGTATAGCAGCGCCCGCGGCTATGACGCGCAGATGGCGACGATCGGCCTGGGCGTCTACCTGTATAAGGTCATCGACGGCGTCGCCGACGTGTACGAAGGCCGCCTGCAGCAGGCCGACAAGCTCTACTTGGCTGGAATGAGTCAAACGCTACGCTCCGTCGGCGTCATCGCGGTCTTCAGCGTGGCGCTGCTCTTCACGCGCAGCATGCCCATCGCGGCCATGGCCATGGGCATCGCCGCAATCGCCTCGCTCGTGCTGGTCACCGCGCCGCTCGCCCTGCTCGAGACCGAAAAATCGCGCCGCGTAAACCTGCGCGAGGTCGGCCACCTGTTTGTCCAGTGCGCCCCACTCTTTGGCGCGCTATTCCTGTTCAACCTTATCGAAAGCATGCCCAAGTTTGTGATGGAAGGAACACTAGCCTACAAATACCAGCTGTACTTTAATGCCCTGTTTTTTCCAGCTCAGGCTATTCTGTTGAGCATTGAATTTGTCTATAAACCGCAGCTCCTGCGCTTGTCGAGCATTTGGGCTAATCCTCGTAAGCGTCATCGCTTTGACCTGATTATTGTTGCCGTTATGGCGCTGATCGTGGTCATCACCGGCGTGTGCGCCGCATTTATGGCAGGTCCCGGTATTCCCCTCATGAGCTTTATGTACGGTCTCAGCTTTGAACGCTACCGTACGCTGGCGCTGCTGATGGTCGTCGCCGGCGGCGTCACCGCGGCCATCGACTTTATCTACGCCATCATCACGGTGCTGCGCCACGCTGGAGACGTCACCAAGATCTACCTGATCTGCTTTGCCGTGAGCGTGGTGCTCCCGGTGATTCTGATCAATCTGCTCGGCCTGATGGGCGCCGTCGTGAGCTACCTAGCCATCATGGCCCTACTGCTGGTACTGCTGATTATCGAGTACCGCCGCATCCGCCAACGCATAGAGAGGGACCGGAATCCGTACGGCGCCTAATTGCGTCGATGGGAGAAGCTAATTTGCGGTGGAATCACCCCGGCTGGAGTCTCGTTGCGGACACGTAAAACTAAGTGAGTAGACTTTTACCGAATCCCCGACCACACCAACAGAGCACAAGTCTGTGACCTGCGATTTTATTGAGGCAAATATGTTGGGTGCTCGGCATTTCCAAAAAAGTCTACTCACTTAGCCAGCGGGCAGCCAAATGATTATTTAAGGCTCTGTTAGACCAGGATTGACATACATGTGTCCCCACGGTGCCATATCGTTGACCCCATAGACCGCGATGATGGGGGCAGCATGAACGCCGAAGACCTGGTCCTCAACTTCAA
>CABUQI010000045.1 GCA_902493545.1 uncultured Collinsella sp.
TCTCGGAAGGCACGTGCAGACCTTTCGTCATGGCCTCCTACCTTTCTTTCGGGCCTTACTGGCCGAATGTATCAGCGCCCCTCCGTATGGGACGCTGCTTGCTGACAGCTCTAGTTATATCCAAAAACCACCCGCAATTCCACCTCGCCCCCGAACGGTCAGCAAAGTGCGATGAACGGTATATCGCATATGATTCCCCCATGATGCACTTCAGTTCTCTAAAGCAGGTTTTCAAAGGTAATCGTTCTTTTTTCTAAGGAATTGAGCAAGATTGCACAAATAATTTCATGTTTAGGAATTGCATAGCTAAAACTGTTTTCTGCATATATATGTCGTCTGTCCATGATTCAATTTGGATTCGATTATATTCAGCTAGCAATCATTCTTATTCATACATCCTCACCAATTGAGTATGGATATAGATTGTTTTCAAAACGAGTCGGGCAGTTAGTTGCATGCCTTGACGGCGTAAGAAGTAGGTAAAGATACCGTTCGCACAATACGTCCGTGCCACAAGTCGACTAAATTGAGACAATAGTGAATAGGGTTAGGCTACCGTCCCCTGCGGGGACTGAACGGACAGATGCATATGCCGAGCAAAATCGAAAAAAAGCAAGCCGCCGCAAAGCTGCGCAAACCGCCGCGCGACTTCTCGTACACGCAGAACCGAGAGCTCAGCTGGCTACGCTTTGACAACCGTGTGCTCGACGAGGCTTTTGATGAGTCCGTGCCGCTGTTCGAGCGCCTTAAGTTCGTCTCGATCTTCGAGTCAAACCTCGATGAGTTCCTCATGGTGCGCGTGGGTGGCCTGTCCGACCTTGCCGAGCTCAAAAAACAGCCTGTCGACAACAAGAGCAATATGACCGCCTCCGAACAGGTCGATGCTGTCATGGCCGAAATGCCCGGGCTCCTTACCCGTTGGGAGTCCATCTTTAAGAGCATCGAGGGCAAGCTCGACACCCTAGGCGTTCACCGCGCCCGCATCGATTCGCTTACGCCCGAGGAGCGCACCTTTGTAACCCGCTACTTCCAGGCCTACGTGTCGCCGGTCATCTCACCGCTGGTGATCGACCCGCGCCACCCCTTCCCCAACCTGCGCAACGGCGCACTCTACCTGGCATGCGGCCTGGACGGCGTCACCGACGAGGAAAGTCTGCTGGGCCTGATCGAGATTCCCGCCTCGATGAACCGCGTGGTCGAGATCCCCTCGCCCACCGGCACCTACTCCTACATCTTGCTCGAGGACGTCATCCTCGCCTGCCTGGACAGCTGCTTTGGCTCCTATAAGCCGCTCGACCGCGCGCTCATCCGCGTCACCCGCAACGCCGACATCGATCCGGACGGCGAGGGCGTCGAGGAGGAAGAGGATTACCGCCAGCACATGAAGCGCATCCTCAAGAAGCGCCTGCGCCTGCAGCCGGTAGTGCTCGCCGTCTCGGGCTCACTCGAGAAGCAGACGCTCAAGACTATCCGCAAGGCGCTCGAGCTCTCGCGTCGCTCGGTCTTTACCTGCGATATCCCGCTCAACCTGGGCTATGTCTTTGGCATTGAGGGCAAGATTCCCGAGCACCTGCGCAACGAGCTGCTCTTTACGCCATTTAAGCCGCAGCCCAACCCCACCATCGATATGTCCCGCTCCATCCGCGAGCAGGTGCTTCAGCACGACAAACTGCTCTTTTATCCCTATGAGGCCATGAACCCCTTCCTGGATCTGGTACACGAGGCCGCCTACGACCCCGAGTGCATCTCGCTGCGCATCACGCTCTACCGCGTGGCCAAGCAGAGCCGCCTGTGCGAGTCGCTGATCGATGCCGCCGAGAACGGCAAAGAGGTCACGGTGCTCATGGAGCTCCGCGCCCGCTTCGACGAGCAGAACAACATCGAGTGGGCCGAGCGTCTGGAAGAGGCAGGCTGCACCGTCATCTACGGCTCCGAAGGCTTTAAGTGCCACTCCAAGATCTGCCAGCTCACCTATCGCGAGGGCATGGCGCTTACACGCCTGACGCTGTTGGGCACCGGCAACTTTAACGAGAAGACGGCCAAGCTCTACAGCGACTTTATGCTCATGACCGCCCATCCCGGCATCGGCGAGGACGCCAACTTGTTCTTCCGCAACCTGTCGCTGGGCAACCTGCGCGGCGATTACCGCTTCCTGGGCGTGGCGCCGGTCGGCCTGAAGCCACTCATTATGCGCGGCCTGGATCGCGAGATCCAGCGTGCCCTCGCTGGCGAGCCCGCCCGTGTGTTCTTTAAGCTCAACTCGCTCACCGACCGCGAGGTCATCGACAAGATCGCTGAGGCATCGTGCGCAGGAGTCCGCGTAGACATGATCATCCGCGGCATCTCGTGCCTCAAGCCGGGCGTTCCGGGCAAGACCGAGAACGTGCATGTCCGTTCTATCGTCGGACGCTTTTTGGAGCATGCGCGCGTTTACGCCTTTGGCGTGGACTCGGACATGATCTATCTGAGCTCGGCCGACATGATGACGCGCAACACCGAGCACCGCGTGGAGATCGCCTTCCCCGTGCTCGACCCCACCTGCCGCGCCCTGGTGCACGAATACATGGGCATGCAGCTGCGCGACAACGTAAAGGCACGCAGCCTCACGAGCGACGGCACCTGGGTCCCCGTGGAGCGCAAAGAGGACGAGAAGCCCTTCAACTCGCAGGAAGCTCTGCTGGAGCGTGCCTATCGCAACGCCGAGTCCGCCGGGCAGCAGCGCGCACAGGAGAAGGAACGCGTGGCCGAAGAAGCTATTCAGGCCGAGGTTGAACATGGGGCAGTTGCCAAACCGGAAACGGTTGCCGCTCCCCCGGTGAATGAACCCGTGGCTGCCGCAGAGCCCGCCGTGGAGAAAGCGCCCGAGGTTCAGAAGGTCCAGGCGACCGTCATTGAGCCCGAGCCTGCACCTGCACCTCAGCCCGAGCCGCAGGTCACCAAACCCGCACCCGAGACGAGTGCCCGCCGCGAGAAGCCCGCTGGCAAGACCAAGGCCATCGAGCGCCATCGCCCCGGTCGCGTGCGCATGGGACTGGGTCTGATCGGCCTGGGTCTTAAGACGCTCATTACCGGCAAGACGAAATAGACGTTTGTAGAAGCGCCCCGCATTTGAGGAAAGCCTCGGATGCGGGGCGCTTTTCCCTGCTACCATGGTGCGGACAACAACGCGAATGACAGGCAGGGATATGAAGCTCACTATAGAATCGATGACCTACGGCGCCGATGGGCTGGCGCACGCCGACAACGGCAAGGCCGTCTTTGTGCAGGGCGCCGTGGCAGGCGACACCGTCGAGGCCGAGGTCGTGCAGGACGGCAAGTCATTCATGCGTGCCCGCACCACCGAGATTCTGGAGCCAAGCCCCGATCGCATTCAGCCTCCCTGCCCCTTCGTGGGCATCTGCGGCGGCTGCTCGTGGGGCAATCTCTCACGCACGGCACAGCTCGCCGCCAAGGAGCAAAACCTGCGCTCCACGCTCGAACGCATTGGCAAGTTCGCTCCTGAGCAGGTCGATGAGCTGGTGCAGCCCATCCGCCACACCAAGGACGACTGGGGCTACCGCAATAAAATCGAGCTCGAACCGACCGTCGTCAACGGTCGCGTGCGCCTTGGCATGCACGGTGTCGACCCCAGCAAGATCGTGACCGTCGATGCGTGCCCGCTGTTCGATAAGCGTTTTCCCAAGGCGCTCAAATCGGTCGTCGGCGCACTCAACTATCTAAGCGGCAGCCATGATTTGGGCCTCGAGCGCGTGGGCATTCGCGCCTCGCGCCGCACTAAGGCGCTCGAAGTCGCACTCTGGACGCCCACGGGTTCCTTCCCGCGCTCGCAAGTCTCGCGCGTGCTGGCAGACGCCGCGCACCCCACAAGCGTGGTGCGCGTGATGAGCAAGGGCGAGAAGAAGGCCCGCCGCGTCTCTAAGGTAGAGATGCTCGCCGGCGAGGGCTCGTGGACCGAGAATATCGCCGAAGGCCAGATGCGCTTATCTGCCCCGTCGTTTTTCCAGGTCAATACCAAGGGCGCCGAGATTTTGATTGAGCTCGTTATGGACGCCCTCGACCCGCAGGAAGACGAGCTGGCCGTGGACCTGTACTGCGGTGCCGGCACCTTTACCCTGCCGCTCGCCCGCCGCTGCGATTTTGTCGCCGCCGTCGAAGCCTATGGCCCGGCCGTGCGCGATCTACGCCGTAACCTCGAGATCAACAAGCTCGACAACGTCGACGTCATCGGCGGCGACGCGGTGCGCGAGTTCCCCGATCAGGATGCCGATGTCTTGGTAGTCGATCCGCCGCGCGCAGGCTTGGCGCCCGAGGCGATCGACCTCATCGCGAGCACGAGCGCCCGCGATGTCGCCTACGTGAGCTGCGACCCAGCGACTCTGGCCCGCGACCTCAAGCGCTTTGTCGAGGAGGGCACCTTCTCCCCCGTCAAGATCACGCCGGTCGACCTATTCCCGCAAACCTTCCACTGCGAAACCGTCGTCCACCTCAAGCGCAACTAACCTAATCTGTTTGAGGGGCGGGGGTTCAGCAATCATCGAGTGGTGAATGATTGCTGAACCCCCGCCCCATTTCGCTGCTGGTTTACCGGTGGTTAACTGGAGCGCCGCAGTTTTGGCAGAAGGAGGCATTTGCCTCCAGCTTTGAGCCACACTGAGCGCAAAAATGAGCGGGCTCAACTGGCTGAGCATCATCGATCGCGGTCGGCACCTGCTGCGTCGGCGGGACCTGTTGCACGGGAGGCATTTGCTGGTACGGATTGGACTGCGGAGGCTGAGGCCTGTTCGATGATTCCTTGTTCAAGATAACAGCAAAGGCGACAGCCGCGACACCACCGAACACAGCTAGCAAAACGAGAAGATCGAATACCCTAAGGCCTATCATCGCAAATCAGCTCCTCATGTTGCGAAAGATGACGGATGCCGAAATTTTATCGCCGCGCCGCAAGCTCCTCCTAGTGCGCAACACCCATCCACCCTGCATGATTTTCAGGGGTGGGGATCAAAATCATTGGGGAATGGGGCGTGGCAAGCGGCGGTCTTCGGGGTATAAGACGGCTAATTGTATGCCGCCCTATGAAAGGAACCCTTATGCCCAGCGTTGCCGTTCTTGCCGCCGATGGCTTTGAAACGATTGAATGCCTGACCATGGTCGATGTCATGCGTCGCGGCGGCGTGCGCGCCACGCTCGTCTCGATCATGCCCACGCGCGAGGTCGTAAGCTCGCTGCAGATTCCCGTAACCTGCGATGCACTCTTTGACGAGATTAACTTTGACGAGTATGACTGCGTCGTGCTGCCCGGCGGTCTGCCCGGCGCCACCAACCTGCGCGCCGACCAGCGCGTCTGCGACGTAGTCTGCGAGTTCGCCGCGACCAAGCATGTTGCCGCCATCTGCGCCGCCCCGTTTATCCTGGGCGAACTCGACCTGCTCGAGGGACGCCACGCCACGTGCTTCCCCGGCTTTGAGAAGAGCTTCCCCGAGGGCGCCTATACCGGCGACAAGGTCACGCACGACGGCAACATCATCACCGCCAGCGGCATGGCCCAGTCGCTCCCCTTTGCGCTTGAGCTGCTGCGTACGCTCGCCGGCGACAAGGCTGTCGAGAAGGTTGCCGAGGGTATTCAGCTATGATTTTGGCTTCGCAATCACCGCGCCGCATCGAGTTGATGCGCGAAGCGGGCTACGACATCCGCGTCATTCCCGCTGACATCGACGAGACTCCTTTTGATGACGAGGCCCCGCTTACGCTTGTCGAGCGCTTGGCTCGCGCCAAGGCTGCCGCCGTTGCCGCCGAGCACGCCGAGCCCAATGAGCTGACCATCGCGGCCGACACCATCGTCACCTTCGATGGCAAGCTTTTGGGCAAGCCGACAAACGAGGACGAAGCCCGCAACATGCTCCACGAGCTCTCGGGGCGCACGCACCAGGTCGCAACCGGCGTCTGCATCGTTAGAGCCGGAGACGTCACAGCCCCGCACGCCGCCGAGAGCCTGTCGTTTGTCGATGTGACCGACGTGACGTTCTATGAGCTCACCGACGAGCAGATTGAGCGCTACGTCGTCTCAGGCGAACCCATGGACAAAGCCGGCGCCTACGGCATCCAAGGCGTCGGCGGGCGCATGCTCGTGCATGATATTTCGGGCGACTTCTACAACGTGGTGGGCCTGCCCATCGCTCGCGTCGCGCGCGCGATTCAAAAACTATCGTAATTGCATCTGGCGCTGGATATCCCCCAGCGCCTACAATTTCGGCGTACCGTACGGATCCCGACCGGGCATAAGGCGCGGCGGAAAACCGATAGGAGAAAACATGGACATACTGCTCGAAGCCATCGATGTTTGCAATGTCGATGGCTTTTGCTTTGGCAACTATACGGACGAGGAGGCCGGCACCGGTTGCACCGTAATCGTGGCACCCGAGGGCGCCACCGGCGGTGTTGACGTTCGCGGCGGTGCCCCGGCATCGCGCGAGACCGACCTGCTGCGTCCCGAGAACACCGTGGACAAGGTCCACGCCGTCTGCCTTTCGGGCGGATCGGCCTTTGGTCTGGAGGCCGCAAGCGGCGTCGCCCGCGAGCTCGAGAGCCGCGGTATCGGCCTTCCCGTCGGCCCCACGCAGGTGCCCATCGTGTGCTCCAGCTGCATCTTCGACCTCGCCTTTGGCGACCCCGCCGTACGCCCCGATATTGAGGCTGGCATCTCCGCCGTGCGCGAGGCGCTCGACAACACCCCCACCACGCTCGAGCAGGGCAATGTAGGTGCCGGCACCGGTGCCACCGTGGGCAAGCTCATGGGCCCCGCCACCTGCATGAAGGCCGGCCTAGGCGCTGCCGCCGTGGCACTCGGCTCTGTTAAGGTGGGTGCCGTGGTCTCGGTCAACGCCTGCGGCAATGTCGTCGACCCCTTCACCGGTGAATGGGTCGCTGGCATGCGCGCCGCGGCCGACAGCGACCAGATCGTCGACATGGAGCTCGCTGCCTTTGCCGCCGCCGGCTCTATGCAGATGCCGCTCGACCGCACCAACACCACCATCAGCTGCATCGTCACCAATGTTGAGCTCACTAAGGCGCAGGCTACCAAGGTCTCCCAGATGGCAGCAGACGCCTATGCGCACGCCATCCGCCCCACGCACACCACCAACGACGGCGATACCATCTACACCCTCGCCAGCGGCAAGCTAGACGCTCAGACAAGCGCCGCCGTACCCCTGGACCTGCTGGGCATGCTCGCCGTAAGGGCCCTGGAAACTGCCATCGCAAACGGAGCCAAAACCGCCAAAACCTCCCACGGCATCCCCGGCGCCGCGAAGTAGTCCACTCGACCGCCCGTCCCCGACCGACTACCAACTAAGATCTTTTCAGCCCAGGCCCCTGTGTACCGCGCGTCTAAGATCTTCAAATTCAGGCAGCCCGACAATCGATTCTTATAGCAAAGGCCCCTTGGCCTTTAGTTTGATACAAGTTCCGCACGAGCCGGAAAGCACTTAATGTGCTTTCCGTGCGAGCAGGACTGTTCGCAGTAGCAAACTAAAGGCCAAGGGGCCCAGTCAACCTATCAACAGCGATTACTCAGCAGTTAGTTGAATTTGAAGATCTTTGAGGCAAGATGGTATAGGCCGAGTGTGGTTTTGTCTCCGGCCCGTCCACGCAGGTTGGTAAAGAATCCGACCACGCCGTAGCGAGCGCGACGATACATGCGCTCGTCGTACTCCTTCAGGTCCTTCCACAGCGTCTTCAGGCGCTCATCGGCACAATCTTCCTCGGAAAGCTTGGTGAGCACCGAGCAAATCGCCATCATCATGGTGAAGTAGCCCATCATGTACGAACGCAGACGCGAGGACTCAACGTCCTGGTACAGGTGGAACGATTCCATCATGATGCGCGTTACGCGGAACTGCTGACCCAGGCGCTTGACCATCGTGGCCTCATTGACGCTCTGGCCCTCGCGACCGATAAAGTAGCGATAGAGGTCGATGTCGGCGTAATACATGGTCTTGCAGCGCGGCAGCGGCACGTATGCGTAGATATTATCCACGTAGAACGTGTGTGCCGGCATAGGCAGATTGGACTCACGCAGCACATCGGTGCGATAGCACAGGCTGTGCATGAGCAGGTTCTGATCGGGACGGAAGTGTCCGATCTGGTCCCAAGAGAAAATCTTTTTGCGCGGCAGTGCAAACTTGTAGCCAATCGCGGTGTGCGTGCCCTCGTAAACCTTCTCGTACACGTAGTTCGAGATAAACAGGTCGACGCGCTGGTCGCGCTCCTCAAAGCCACGCAGAATCGACAGCATGGTCGAAAGCGCTGCACCGTCGAGCCAGTCGTCCGAGTCGACAACCTTGTAGTAGGTGCCCTGCGCCTCGCGCAGACCCGAAAGGACGGCAATACCGTGGCCGCCGTTCTCCTGGTGCACCGCGCGGATGATTCCAGGATAACGTGCCTCCCACTCGTCGGCCTTGGCGGCCGTCTCGTCCTTGGAGCCGTCGTCCACCACGATAATCTCGATATCAGTGGCGTAATTGCTCCCCTCCAAGATGGAGGTGATGCAATGGTCCATGTCCTTGGCGGCGTTATACGAGGGAATACCGAATGTTATGACTTTATGCATGGCAGGCGATAATCTCATCCGAAAGATCGAGGGCGGAATTGGTCACGGCGTCCATATCGTAGTAACGATACTCGGCCAGACGACCCACCGGGTGGAAGTTCGTCAGGTTCTGGACGCGCTCGAGATAGCGCTCGTAGAGCTCACGGTTCTCGGGCTCCAGGATAGCGTAGTACGGCGTCTCGCCCGAGCCGGGCGTATAGGCCTTGGAGTACTCCTTCATGATGGTGGTCTTGCCGGGCAGGACCTGACCGGTCATGTTCTTGAACTCGGTGATACGCGTGTAGTCCTCGCTCGTGGTGTAGTTGACGGTGCCCACGGGCTGGAACTGATCCATATCGAGCGTCTCGAACTTCATATCGAGCGTGCGGTACGGCAGCGCGCCCAGGTCGAGGTTGAACAGCTCGTCGAGCGGACCGGTGTAGACGATCTCGCCGCCATAGACCTTGCCGTCGATCTTGACGGTGGTCTCGTCGATCTCGAAGAGGTCGCGGGCGTCCACGTCGCAGAATACGTCGATCAGATCGTGATCGAGCATATGCTCGAACAGCGCGGTATAGCCGTCCTGCGGCATGCCCTGGAAAGGAGCCTGCGGGAAGTAGCGATCGTCATCGCCCACAAAGACGGGGACGCGGCCGGTGATCGAGGGGTCGATCTGATCGGGCGTCTGGCCCCACTGCTTCATGGTGTAATGCAAAAAGACGTTCTCGTAGACGTAATCGGCGACCTCGGCAAGATCCGGGTCGTTCTTCTTGCGCAGCTCCATAATGGGCACCTTGACGTCCTTGCCAAAGGTCTCCACGAGCTTCTGATACAGCTCCTCGCCGCGCTCATCGCCAAAGGCGAGCTTGAGGCTCGCATGGTTAAAGGGCACGGGCATAAGGGTACCGTTGATGTTGGCGAGCACCTTGTGCTGGTAGTCCGTCCACTTGGTAAAGCGCGACAGGAAGTTATGCACGCGCTCGTTAAAGGTATGGTAGATGTGCGGGCCATACTCGTGGACAAGGATTCCCGCCTCGTCAGTGCAGTCGAAGGCATTGCCCGCAATGTGGCTACGGCGCTCCAAAACGGCAACACGATAGCCGAT
>CABUQI010000046.1 GCA_902493545.1 uncultured Collinsella sp.
GCCTGTCGTTTGTGGTGGTGTTTACGCTGTCCAACACGAATATCTCCGAGCGCGAGCGCGAGCTGGCGACCATTAAGGTGTTGGGCTTCCGTCGCGGCGAGGTGCACCACTACGTCAACAAGGAGACGTTGATCCTCACGGCGATTGGCGCCGCACTGGGCGTACCGCTAGGCGGCTTGCTGGCCGAGAGTTTTACGTACATCCTGCAGATGCCGTCGCTGTATTTTGATGTTGAGGTCGAGCCGCTGAGCTACGTGCTATCCGTGTTGCTGGCCTTTGCCTTTACGTTTATCGTCAACCTTGCCACCAATCGAACGCTCAACAAGATCGACATGGTCGGCGCCCTCAAGAGCGCCGAGTAACCTGCCAAAAAGGGACAGGTATATTTTGGCAGGTTTTATCTGGGCAAACGCCGGACAACCATTAGGTGGCCCAGCGTTTGCCCCGTTTTGCTGGGGATGTCTGTCGTTCAGTGCTCTTACTGGCCAATCCAGTGTTGCGCATAGCTCTTAATGTCTTCGGTAAAACCGTCAAGGTCGTCAAGGGTGATCACGCTGTCGATAAGCAAATTGGCTATCTCGCGGTGCATTGTGCTGCGGCGAATGTCGTTTGCAATTACGCCTGAGGACAGCTTGTCTCTATTGAGGCGCTCTTCCAGTGCCCAAAATCTACTGGACGCTTCGCTGTCGCCGTTCAGCATCTCAACGTACTGGCCGATGAGCTTTTCCATATAACGTTCTTGCCATTGGGGAAGCATTTTCTTAAACAGCTTCCAGTCGCTTTCGGCTACGTCGCGCATATGTCCTCCGCTCGTCAAACGGGCTTTCCATTTGCCTTTCATTCTATTTGGCTTTCTCTCGCAGGCATGGATGAGAGGCTCTCTTTAGCCTTTGAGATTGGGCTTGAATGGGTCGTATGCCACAAAACGGGCCTATCTACTACGTTTAATTGGATACCCTCAACCATGCCGGGAAAACGAAAAATAAAACCGCAGGTAGAAGGCCTATCGGTTTTCGAAAAAGGCGGTCATGGTTGGCCCTATCGAGTTAAACGTAGTAGATAGCCCCTTTTCGTGGCGGACCATCAAACGAACGCCGACGCTTGTGCTGTAGCCGCTCCGATCATTCGTAAGTTGCGGTGGAATAGTTCCTAAACTCGATTACTCAAGGCTAAAACCGGAACTATATCACCGCAACTTAGGGGGGGATGGGCGGGGGAGTACTAGTTGGATGCTGCTGTCGGGCTGGGATGGTTTAGGCTCGCTTGCGATGCTTCCATTGTTTACGGCACCAACGCATGAGTGCTTTTACGACCGGGATGGTGATGAGGATTACCCAGGCGGGATGGGGTTGTTCCAGGCAGAGCCACATGTAGAGAAACCATGCAATGGCAGCTGCTGGATAGACGCATTCAATGAGCTTTGACAAATGGCGTCGATCGATAAAGTCACCAATCGCGTAGTAGACGGGAACCAGAAAGACGAGCAAGAGCCCCATGCCCCATGTGCTGTAGACAATGCCGAGCACCAGATAGGCGAGGGCGACAAGCGCGGGGAAGGGGAATTTATTCCATGTACGTCCGACTTTGGTGTGGAAATGCTTGCCATGATGGTCGAGCTTGTCGTGTGCTTCCTTCCAGCTGGAGAACGTCTCGCCGTCGATGGTGACGGTGCCGTCGTCATTGGTATGCACGCTATGTCCATCGTCCTCAAGCGTATCGACATGCACGCCGTCCGGCCCCACATGCACCTCTTCGCCCTTGCGCTCGTTGGTCACATGGATGCCGTTCCAGCCAACATGGACTTCCTCGCCTTTATTGGGATCAATGACGTGGATGCCGCGCGCGAGGGAAATATCGACAAGTGGCTTATCGCTGTAACCAGAGTGCTCAGTAGAAGCCTCAGCCTCTTCAGCCTCATCTGAAGCTTTGGTGCCGGCGTCGCTGTCCTGTGCCTCATCATCAGCTTGCGAGTCGTCAGTGCTATCCACCGTCTCCCCATACAACAGCTCATCCAGCGACACGCCATACAGCGCGGCGAGCGCAATAAGGTTATCGGTATCGGGCGAGGACTCGCTGCGCTCCCATTTACTGACAGCCTGACGACTCACGCCCAGCTGGGCGGCAAGCGCCTCCTGAGAAAGCCCGGCAGCCTTGCGGCGATCAACGAGCCGCTGTGCCATCGCAAGATCCATGGTGGTTCCTTTCGTTTGATGGTCGAATCGAATGAGCCGAGTATGCTGAGAACAACCGGTAGCGACCACCATTTCTAGTTAGAATCTGCTCCAACCCTACCGCAACTACCGGTAGCAACCCCTAACGACCAGCCATTTCAGGACAAATGTCAGTGCAAGTAGCAGCCAAGAGCCCCCCATTCAGTAAGTTGCGGTGGAATAGTTCCTAGATTCAGCCATTTGCGGGCTAAGCGGGAACTATTTCACCGCAACTTAATTTCAGACCAGGCACCCGCAGCAAGAAGGCGAATAGCCTCGGCCTCCCTAGTTACCGCAGGAGGCCCCAGGGCTTACCTCCCAAATCTTTCCGCAGGACGGAAGGACCCCGCCGCGCGAAGCGCACGGCGGGGTCCTGACATGTCCGAGGACGATTTGGGAGGAAAGCCCCGGGGCCTCCGATGAGAGCAGTTCCAGCCGAGGCTATTCGTCGCCGAAGCTGATGCCCAACGCCTTGGCCTCGCGCACCAGATCGCTCTGGGGGTCGACAAACTTGAGCTTGCCGGCGACCTCCTCGAGCGGCATGTGGCACATCTTGCCGTCGCGCAGGGCGATCATGTAGCCAAACTCGCCGCGCAGGCAGCCAAGCGCGGCTTCGACGCCGCACTGGGTCGCAAAGATGCGGTCCTGAGCATCGGGTTGGCCGCCGCGCTGCGTGTGGCCGGGGATGGCGACGCGGGTCTCGCGACCGGTCTTGGCCTCGATCTCCTTGGCGATGTCGTACACGATTGACGGGCTCGTGCGCTCGGCGAGCTTCTTCTTGTACTCCTTCTTGGACAGTGCCGCGTCCTCCTTGGAGATAGCGCCCTCGGCGACGGCCACGATGGTAAAGCGGCTGCCGGTCTCCATGCGATGCTCGATGGTCTTGATGACGTGATTCATGTCGTAGGGGATCTCGGGAATCAAGATGACATCCGCACCGCCCGCGACGCCGGCGTGCAGCGGGATCCAGCCAACCTTGTGGCCCATGATCTCGATGACGAACACGCGGCCGTGGCTTGAAGCGGTGGTGTGGATGTCGTCGATGCACTTGGTGGCGACGTCGATGGCGCTCGTAAAGCCAAACGTCATCTCGGTGCCCCAGGTGTCGTTATCGATGGTCTTGGGCAGGGCGATAACGTTGAGGCCCTCTTCGCGCAGGCGGTTGGCGGTCTTGGTGGAGCCGTTGCCGCCCAGCATAAACAGGCAGTCGAGCTGCAGCTTATGATAGGTGTGGACCATCGCGGGCACCTTCTCAACGCCATCGGCCTCGGGAGTATCCAGGCGCTTGAACGGCGTGCGGCTCGTGCCCAGGATGGTGCCGCCACGGGTAAGGATGCCGCTAAAATCGGCGGGCGTCATGACGCGGAACCGGCTGTAGATAAGGCCCTGGTAGCCGTCCTCAAAACCATAGATCTCAATAGGCTCTTCGCTATTGGTCATAAGCGTTTTGACAATGCCGCGCATGGTGGCGTTGAGCGCCTGGCAGTCGCCGCCACTGGTAAGAAGACCGATCCTAAGCATGATGAATCCTTCCGGGCAAGTTATAACATGCGCATAAGTTTACCCCCGCACACTGTTGATGCGGGGGTAAAACGTGTTAGCTCAAATGTATAGAAATGTAAGCAACGTCAGGCGAGCGTAAGGACGACGGTGCCAGCTCCTTACAGCGCGAAGGCGTCGATGTCGCCCCAGTGACGGCGCAGCGTGATGGCGGCAGCGGGCTCGGTGTTGTCAAAGACGACCGACCATTGCGTATTGCTGGTGATGTCTTCCGGATTGGGCTCTTGCGCCGCAGCGCGTAGGGCTTTCCAAGCGACTGCCTCGTCTTGGGCGCCGGCATGGGCGTCGAGGACATCGGCGATTGCAACGGCGCGCTCTTTACCATGGCCCAGCTCGCCGTTCTTTTGGTTGGGCAGCACTTCGTCACCATAGCAGGCGTAGAAGTTCGTAACCTGGCGTACAGGAGTCGCCTTGCATGCACGGTCGGGGTCGCGCGGATCCCACTCTACTACGCGCGCGTCACCGGCAGCGTCGTTGATAAAGAAGTGGTAATCGCGTCCGGCCATGGCGTGCATGTCGTAGGCAGAAAGCAGGTCTACGGCTTCCTGCGTGGTGGCGGCACGGTCGAGCACCAGACGGATGGCGAGCGAGGTATTGATGACGGGGCGTTGTGTGTCCTGGTCACAGGGCTTGGAATCCAAGGTGAGTACGGCAATGGACACGCCGCATTCGTTAACACCGTCGAGTTGGGCAAACGGGCCCATGAGTGCGGCGGCACGTCCGGTGACGGAGTCAAGCGGAGTGTTGGCGCCCAGGTTATTGAGGGCCGCAAAGCCGATGGAGGCATAACCGTCGCGCGGGTGATTGCGCACCAGCAGCGCCGAGGTGTCGTCCTTAAAGTCGTAATTGCGACCGGTGCGCACGCGGCCTTTGGCATTTACGGCGACAAAAGCGCTGCAGGCAAACTGCGGCGCTTGGACATGTGCCGGCACGCCGGGCAGCACCTGCGCCACCACGGCATCGATGTAGGCCTGGTCGTCGCGCACGCCAGCGGCGATGATGCGGTCGAGGTCGTAGTCGTAGGCGACGTCGATTGCATACAGGTCATAGCCATCCGCGTAGCCGGTCAAGCGTTTGAGCGACGCGGCGGACTTGATTTGTTTGTGATAAACGATACCGGCGGCAATGGCGATGCCGACGGCGGTTCCTGCAACACCGCAGGCGATGGCAATGTTACGTGGCTTCATGACGGCTCCTCTCGTCCTGTTAGCGTAATTGTCGCAAAAGGTGCACGGGCATGATGGCTCAACTTGGCGAGCGGCGTGGGATTAAACATGGAATGAAAGGCGCGGCACTGGCGTGGCGGGGTATGCTGGAGGGGACCATCAACCCAGCGAAAGGGGAGAGCATGACGGATCAGGAAACGCCCGAGCGCGTGCACGTGACTGCCGACGATATCGAGGCCGCCAACGACCTTATCGACTTTATCGAGGCATGCCCCAGCATGTTCCATACGGCGGCGACCATTATGGCCGAGCTCGACGAGGCGGGCTTTACCTACCTGCCCGAGAACGCGGCATGGGATATCGAGCCGGGCGGGCGTTATTACACGCAGCGCAATACCTCGAGTGCCATCGCCTTTAAGGTGGGCGAGGACCTGGCCGCGACGTGGGGCGAGGACGGCGTTGCCGGCGACTATCATTTTCAGCTGACGGCGTCGCACAGCGACTCACCGACGTTTAAGGTTAAGGCCGTGCCCGAGCTCGACGGCGCGGGCGAGACGCTGCGCCTGAACACCGAGGCCTACGGCGGCATGATTGACTACACCTGGTTCGATCGCCCGCTGGCGCTCGCGGGCCGCGTGCTGGTGCGCGAGGGCGACCGTATTGAGAGCCGCCTGCTTGCCACCGAGCGCGAGGTCGCTATTATCCCGAGCCTTGCTATCCATATGAACCGTGGCGTCAACGAGGGCTTTGCTCCCAACCGAGCTGTCGACCTGTGCCCGCTCATCAGTGCCGGCGAGCTTAAGCAGGGTGACTTTGATGCCCTGATCGCCGAAGAGCTGGATGTTGAGCCCGAACAAATTTTGGGCCGCGATCTGTTCCTGGTCAATCGTCAGGATGCGCGCATTTGGGGCTGGGCCGACGAGTTTATCTCGACGCCCAAGCTTGACGACCTGGCCTGCGCCTATACCTCGCTACAGGCATTTTTGGGCGCCGAGAACGCGCACGATGTCTCGGTCTTCTGCTGCTTTGATAATGAGGAGGTTGGCTCCGAGACCAAGCAGGGCGCCATGTCGACGTTCTTGGCCGACGCGCTGCGCCGCATTAACGGATCGCTGGGCTTTGACGACGAGTCGTACCATCGCGCCCTTGCCGCCTCGATGCTTGTAAGCTGCGACAATGCACATGCCGTGCACCCCAACCACGCCGAGAAGTGCGATGCCCGCAATCAGGTTGTACTCAACGGCGGCATCGTCATCAAGGAAGCCGCCAACCAGCACTACTGCACCGATGCCTTTAGCCGCGCGGTGTTCCAGGCTATTTGCGATGACGCCGACGTGCCCACGCAGGCCTTCGCCAACAAGAGCGATATGGCGGGTGGCTCCACGCTCGGTAACCTGTCGAACATGCAGGCGAGCATGCACGCCGTGGACGTGGGCCTGCCGCAGCTGGCCATGCACTCAAGCTACGAGACCGGCGGCGTACGCGACGTGATGTACGCCATCCGTGCCCTCACCGCCTTCTACGAGCGCGACCTCCATATCAACGGCGCCGAAAGCGTGGAGCTCTAAATGCAAGCCGAAGACGAGAAGACCGAGGGCAGGTCTCAACTAATCGATCAGGGGTCGAAGCTGTTCGCCACCGCTTGCCATGAATCGGGAATCGACGTGTCCAACGCGTGGCCAGCGAGCGATGAAGAACTCAAGCGTAGCGCCTATTCGGACCACTATGGTAAGGAGATGGACTGGCTCTAATAGGCGCAACGTCGAAAATGCCAGATGAATGGCTGATATCACTTTGATAAAAGTATCGCTTGCAGAACCAACGTCATGGTGCAAGCTAACCTGACCCCATTGCACCAAAAAGGGAGAATGCTGCAGGTCGGACAAAAGTCAGCGAGAGCCCGCCAGAGCGAGCAAGGTGACGTGAAAGAGGAGGGCATAGGCCTTTTGGCCATGCCCGACGATTGAACGTCAGATTGCCGCTCTGGCGGGCTCGCAGCGTCGAGGGGTTCCGGCGTTTGGTAAAACGCCGGAACAATTAGTGTTCGATCCAACGGCGGAGCGTCTCACCCGCTTGCAGATGACGCAAGTTCTCCGCGGCAATGTCGACCACATTGTTGAGCGTGGCCTCCAAGTGGAACCAGCCCGAGATATGCGGTGTGATGAGCATGTTGGGCGCATCCCACAGCGGGCTTGTCGCGGGCAGGGGCTCGGGGTCGGTGACGTCGACCGCGGCACCGGCGAGATGTCCCGACTCCAGAGCGGCAACCAAGTCGTCAGCGACCACAAGATCGCCACGGCCGCCGTTGGCAAAGAGGGCGCCCGGCTTCATCGCGGCGAAGAACTCGGCGTTCGCCAGACCGCGGGTCTCGGGTGTGCTCGGCATAAAGGATGCGACGACGTCTGCCTCCGCCAGGCGCTCGGGCAGAGCGTCCATGCCGTCCATGTCCTCAAATACAATGGGGTAGACGAGCGGATGGCGCTTGATGCCGCGGACGTGTGCGCCCATGCTGCGGCAGAGCGTGGCAAAGTGGCCGCCGATATCGCCCGCGCCCAGCACCAGCACGTTGGCGTTATTGAGCGAGGTAACCGGGCCCAAATCCTCCCAGCGATGCTCGCGCTGCAAGTCCTGGTAGCCGGGCAGGCGCTTCATCATGGAAAGGACCATGGCAAACATGTGCTCGCTCACAGCCTGACCGTAGGCGCCGATTGAGCAAGACAGCTTGGCTTCAGCCGGCACGGTGCCGGCGGCCAAGTAATCGTCATAGCCGGCGGTCTGCAATTGCAACAGCTGGAGATGTTCACATGCCGTGAGCATGTCAGGGTCGATGTTACCTAAGATCACGTCGGCATCGGCGACCTGCTCGCGCGTGGCGGCGTCGGAGCTCGTGTAGATAAAGTCCTCGCCCGGAGCACTCGACTCAAGAATTGCGCGATGGCGGTCGTTGACGGGCAGCAAAACCAAAATGTTCACAAGCAGTCCTCTCCGCTCGACCTGCCAAAAGGGGACAGGTTAATTTTGGCAGGTTTTATCAGGCAAAACGCTCAAACAAAAACGCCGGATGCAAGACGAGCGTGCCCGTCAGCATCCGGCGCATCCACGGCTACCAGCTCAGCAGCTCGTAGCCGTCCTCGGTCACCACGAGCTGTACCTCGCACTGGGCCGAATCGCTGCCGTCCTTGGTGCGCACGCACCAGCCGTCACCCTTGCTAATCTTGATGTCGGGCGCTCCGGCATTGACCATGGGCTCGATGGTAAAGACCATGCCCGGAGCCATGATGGTGTCCACATCGGGTGCCTCGGTGGTAAAGCCCACAAACGGGTCCTCGTGGAACTCCTTACCGATGCCGTGTCCGCCGTACTCGCGCACCACGCTAAAACCGGCGTCCTCGACCGTCTTTTGCACGGCCTCGGCCATGACGGACAGCGGCAGCCACGGCTTGACGGCCGCCAGACCCGCCTCCACGCTGGCGCGGGTGACGTCGACCAGGCGCTGGCGCTCGGCCGAGACCTCGCCGATGCAGAACATACGGCTCGAGTCGCTAAAGTAGCCGTCCAAAATCGTGGAGCAGTCCACGTTGATGATGTCGCCCTCGTGCAGCACGTCCGTATCACAGGGAATGCCGTGGCAGACGACGTCGTTGATCGAGGTGCACACGCTCTTTGGGTAGCCCTCGTAGTGGAGGTCGGCCGGCGTGCCACCGTGCTCGACGGTGTAGTCGTAGATCATCTGGTCGATCTGGTTGGTGGTCATGCCCGCGGCGATGTGCTCGCCTACGTAATCGAGCACGCCCACGTTGATAGCGGCCGAGCGCTTGATGCCCTCGATATCGGCGGGCGTCTTGTAGAGCGTACGGGGCAGAACCTCCCAGCCCTCCTCCCACAGGCGCTCGAGGCGCTCGTCGAAGGCGCTGTGACATTTCTTATATTTTTTGCCGCTGCCGCACCAGCAGGCGTCGTTGCGGCCGGGTACGGGTCCTTTGTCATACATGGCTAACTTCCTTTCATCCGCAGCTAGTATAGCCCACCCACGCGTCCATAAAAGTTGCGGTGATATAGTTCCGATTTAAGCGGTTTAACAGCACAAATAGGAACTATATCACCGCAGCTGATGGAGCGGGATGGCGGGCACTAGCTGCTGCGTGGTTTTGCTAGTAGCTCACCTGGCAGGGAATGCCGAGGGCGCGCACGCGTGCGGCGATCGTGTCGAGCACCTCGGGCACCGCTTTGGCAAGGCCGGCGACCGGCGTCTCGCGCGCCACCGTGTAAATGGTCGCCTCCTGCGGACGAATGCGCTCGAGCGCCGCGAGCCAAGGGCCGACGTACTCCTCGCCAGTGTTATCGAGAGGCTTGCCCTGATACTCGCCGGGCAAAAAGATTGTCTGGATAATGACATGACCGTCAAAGCTCGCGAACGTCTCGATCTGGTGCTCGACGTCGTAGGGGCCAACGGGCTGGTCGAGCAGTTGGATAAACGCCGGGTCGACGGTATCGAGCTTGAGGATATTGTCGTCGACCATCATGAGCGCGTCGTGCACCTCGGGGCGGTCGGCGCGCGTGCCGTTGGAGAGCACGGCGATCTTGGAGTTTGGGGCAAACTCGTCGCGCAGCGCGACAGCGCCGGCGATGGCCTGCGGAAACTCCGGTGCGGCGGTGGGCTCGCCGTTGCCGG
>CABUQI010000047.1 GCA_902493545.1 uncultured Collinsella sp.
CGGCCGATAGCGGCGCGCTGGCGGGTGCCAACGTAGTGTCGTCCTATCACACGGCTGCCACGGTGGTTGATGCGAGCATCTTGAGTCTGGGGCTGGCGGGGTTTGCCACAATCGGGACGGGCCTGGTCGCCATCCTCATCCCAGGTGCCGAACCAGTTGCCGGCAATATGGTCGACACCGGGATTGAGATCATTAAAACGCGCAACAAGTTTGCCAAAAGCGCATCGGAAGGCTTACAGAAAATCGAGACGGCTCTGCCATATCTGATCGCCGCGCGTGCCACGCAGGCGGTGTCGGCGCAGGATACCGATAGTGTGGCCTATACCGGTACGGCGCTTGCCGTGCCCAGGACATCCGAATCGGACTTCGCTGCGCTCAAAGGGTCAGAGATCTCGACCGATACCATTAAAGACACATCAGATGATTTAGAGCGTGCGGCCGAGGAGCTGCGGAAGGCTTCTGAGGACACGGCGAAGGCTAAAGAGCGCGCTTGGCTGGCGGATTGTGGTGGATCGGTTCCGGCTTCGGTCGGTAGCTGTTCATGCATGTGGGAACGTGCGAGGAGTTTGGCAAAGCTCTCGGGTGAGCAGAACCCGCATTATGCCTCGAGCATTTCGTGGGAGCCACAGGTGGCGCTCGACCGCGCGAAGACCTACTACCGTCAACGCCTGGCAGACGAAAAACCGCATGGTTCAAGCGTCGAGACGAAGGCGGAGTCGGCGGCGCGCAAGGCGTTTTACACCTATGCGAGTACAGAGGTCAATCGTGCATATGTAACCGAGGACGGAGATGAAGTCGCTTCCTATATCCCGCTGTTGCCGCGCAACACTGACGAGGTGCGAGCGACGGAACTCTATACCGATACGGTGTGGCCAACCAGTGCCATCGATGGCAAGACGTATCTGCATTACGGAACGAGTTGCCCCAACTATAAGAAGGGGGCGCCATGCGGGCTGGCCTCGGTTGCTGCTTATGACGGGCAGGACAAATGCAATAGATGCCATTTTGGTGTTTCGTCGCTCGGTGCCGTTGCGGCTCCTTCGACTTCTATCGAAAACGGCTTTGAGTACCACTTTGATCGATTCAAAGAGGCTCTGGAAGACTACGTCGAATGCCGCAACAAAGAACTCGAACTTGAGCGTCAGACCGAGGATGAGGCCGACCGTGCGGGCAATGCGTTTGACCAGGCCATTAAAGCGCTTTCCGGCGAGCGCCCGCGTATCGCCCCACCTGGCCGTAACGGCGTGGTCGCCTTTGCAGTTTCGGGTGACATTACCAGCCCCGATCAACTTAACTCCTCGTTTAACGCGGCAGTCAGGCTTGGCGATCGCGGTGCTATCTCTGCCGCGGTGCTGGCCCCCGATGAGGCGACGGCGCAAAACAACGTGCTTTCGCGATTTTTCTCGACATTGAAGGAACGCTCGGGCGGCGTTGCCGGCGTACTCGATGGCGTCATGGATGTTTGGGGACGGCTGCTCGTAGGATACGGTGATATTCAAGGTTCGGCCGACGAACTTATGGACGAGATGATTAAAGGCCTAGGAGGGGGTAGCGGCGCGTTGGGCTCCATCGCATCGTGGCTCGGCGATACCGTTTCGGCGTCCGTGGCGGCGTTGGGTCTGGAGCCGTGCGACTTGCGCCTGCGAAAGCCAGTGCTGACCGATTCCGCCAACGTCATTAAGAGTCCGGGGTCTGACATTGCTGGTCTCTCTCAAGCGCAAGACAAACTGCGAAGTATTCCGTTGGGCGTGACCGATCCCAAGGCGCTTTGCGAGGCGTTGGAATATCAAGTCGAACGCACCATTAGCGGTACGGTGTTCACGCTTGCGGAGATTCCTCTGCCCGGCGGCGGCTCCATCCCACTCACCGTCGATGTCGCCACGCTGGTTGGCGCTCTGGGCGGTGGGTCGTAATGAGTATCCGCATGCGTCTGCGCGAGGAGCGCGCCCAAGCGACGGTGGAGATGGCGGTGGTTACGCCCGTTTTGCTGGTGCTGGCACTCATCGTGTACAACGTCATGATCTTTGCCAGCGCTGTCGCGCGCTTCGACCGCGTGGTACCCGACATCGTGTTGGCGCACGCCGTGGCGTCGGAGGGGGAGGGCGACGAAAGCTCTGCCGATGCCTCGGCGACGGTTCAGACTCAAATTCTGAATGCCATGGAAGGCTATGACTTGCGGATCGAAGTGTCGAGCGAGCAAGGCGCGGAGGCATCGGATGGTGGCCTGCTCTCCCTATCCGGTACGTTTAGGACCTACACCTGCACCATGCACTATGAGCCGTGGCCGACTTCTCTCAGCATCGCTGGCGTTCCGCTGGGGGCGCCGACAACGTTGTCGCACGAGCGCGCGGTGACGGTCGATCCGTGGCGTCCGGGGGTGGTCATGTGACCGCGGTCTCGTCCTACATCGCTTACGCGCGGGCACTCAACAGGCTGGGTTGGACGCCGGCCGAGTTTGTGGTGGCGGAGTCGTTTGCCGTGCGCCTGCGCGGCATGCTGGGACGGCGTCCGGTTGCCGCCAACGGCCTGCCGCTCGTCATGGCGTTTCCACGCTGCTCTTCGGTCCATACGTGTTTTATGGCCTATCCCATCGACATCGCCTTCATCGATGCACGCGGCAATATCCTCGCGCGCTACGAAAACGTATGTCCCTGGTGTATGTGCTCCTGCCCCGGCGCCTGGGCGGTATTGGAACGCCCTTCAATCCTCGCTACACCTCCCGCCCTCCAACAAGTGCCGGCGTAAGAGATTGGCGACAGCGGACTTTCGTCATACGAAATTGGGTAAGATGGAGGAGAAGATGCATGGATGTTGAGATCCATCCCAACGCTAAAAAGCACCTGACGGAAAAGCAGGTACTAGGTGCCTGGTTCGCGGTTACTGAGTGCATTCGCCGCGAGTCGGAGGACGAGCCGCCGAGATGGCTTGCCATTGGATGGCTTCCAGATGGTCGAAGTGTGGAACTTGTTGCGGTCGAACTAATTCGTGGATGGCTCATTATTCATGCCCTGTCTCCGGTTCAGAAGAAATTCTGGCAAGAGATCGAGCGAGCTCGGCAGAGGGGTCGATGATGAGCAAGACGTATACGGCCGCTAATGGTCAGGTTGTAACGGATGAAATGATTGACGCGTGGTGCGAGTCGTACGAGCGCGGAGAGTTTCCGGATGGCGAACGCACCGTTGGTGGGATCGTGCATGGACGGCCCCCGCTCTCAGGTGAGGGGACGGCAACGCTGTCGGTCAAGATTCCTCTGGGAATGAAGGAGGCCATTCGTCGACGGGCGGCTGCCGAGGGGATGACGCCAAGTGAGTTTGCCCGTGCGGCTCTGAGCGAAAAACTTCTTGCTGCCGGCTGATGTCTCTGACGTGCCGATTTATAGAACCGAGGCTGTGCTCAAAAACTTTTTTAAAATTCTCGGTTGACCGGAACGCGTCCTTGGTTATACTAATCAAGCCTTGAAACAAGGCACACCTCAAATGGCTGGGTAGCTCAGTTGGTAGAGCAGAGGACTGAAAATCCTCGTGTCAGGGGTTCGATTCCCTTCCCCGCCACCTTGAATTGACTAGGACCTCTGCAAAGGGGTCCTTTTCTTTTATGCAGCCCCCACATGGAATCGAACCCCGTGAGGGCGCGGAGCTGAGTAAACGCGTGAGCGTTTGCCAGCGGAGCTCGCAAGGCGCGCAAGCGCCGCAGCGGTCCGCACGCGCGGAGCGCGGGCGCGATTCCCTTCCCCGCCACCTTGAATTGACTAGGACCTCTGCAAAGGGGTCCTTTTCTTTTATCGAGGGCTCTGCGGAAATTGCGTCCCGGAATTTGGCTTCAGAGTGGGATGCGTTTTCCGGCGCTTACTTCCGACGTGCGTGCACATCTCGGGCCCGCCCAGACATTCCTTCCGCTTTTGCGCCACTTTACAGACCGTTCGGTCGTCTGTCCGCACGCGCGGGTATACTCAAAACGATACTTTTCCTGTGCAATACGATGCAGGCTCAGCCTGCACGATCCGAAGGGGGCAGTGATGGAGAGGATACTCGGCGTTAATCTCTCTGGCTGGTTTATTCCCGAGCCTTGGGTGACCCCGTCGCTATACGCGGCGACCGGTGCATCCAACGCGGCCGAGCTGCAGGAGGCCATGGGCACCGCCGCCTATAACGAGCGCATGCGCCGTCATTACGAGACGTTTATGAGCGAGGATGATTTTCGCCGTATGGCGCAGATCGGCCTCAACGCCGTGCGCCTGCCGGTGCCTTGGTATGCCTTTGGCTCGCAGGAGTCCGATGCGTCCTACATCTCGGTTGTCGACTACATCGACCGTGCAATTGAGTGGGCTGCCAAGTACGACATCCGCGTGCTACTTGATCTGGCAACTGTGCCCGGTGGCCAGGGCGATTCCAACGATTCGCCCGCCACGCCGGAGGCTGTCGCCGAGTGGCATTCGTCCACCAACGGCCGTCATGTTGCGCTCGACGTGCTCGAGCGCCTGGCCGATCGCTACGGCGAGGCCGAGAGCCTGCTGGGCATTGAGCTGCTGGACACGCCGCAGATGAGCGTCCACAAGAGCCTCTTCACCATGACGGATGGCATTCCGGCGCACTACCTGCGCAACTTCTATCGCGACGCCTACGAGCTCGTCCGTTCGTATATGCCCGAGGATAAGATCGTCGTCTTCTCGTCGTCGGGGCATCCCAACGAGTGGAAGCATTTTATGCGCGGCGCCAAGTACAAGAACGTCTACATGGACCTTCACCTGTACCATTACCGTGACGAGTATGCGCTCGATATCACGAGCCCCCGCGGGCTGACGACGGCGATTTCGCGCAACAAGCGCGAGCTCAAAGAAGCGATTTCGACTGGGTTCCCCGTGCTGGTGGGCGAATGGTCGGGCGCGGCGATCTTTGCCAACTCGTCGGTTACGCCCGAGGGCCGCAATGCCTACGAGCGCGTGTTTATCGCCAATCAGCTGGCTTCTTTTGCGCCGGCTGCCGGTTGGTTCTTCCAAACGTGGAAGACCGAGAAGCGCATTGCAGCATGGGACGCCCGCGCGGCGCTCGGTACGCTCGAGCGCGGCATGATTGAATAGGTTGATATGACGCAAAACAGCGCCCATACGGGCAAACTCTATGTGGTCGGCACGCCCATCGGCAACCTGGGCGACCTGTCCCCGCGCGTTGGCGAGGCGTTTGCCGCCGCCGATGCCATCTGCTGCGAAGACACGCGTGTGACGTCAAAGCTGCTGATGCACCTGGGCATTTCCAAGCCGCTTGTCCGTTGCGACGAGAATGTGATCGCCAGCCGCGCCGCCGGCCTAGTCGACCGTCTGCTGGCGGGGGAGACCCTCGCCTTTGCCTCGGACGCCGGCATGCCGAGCGTGTCCGATCCCGGCCAGGCGCTGGTCGAGGCGGCACGTGAGGCCGATGTGCCCGTAGAAGTTATTCCCGGGCCCTCTGCTTGCGTCACGGCGCTCGTTTCGTCCGGCATTCCCTGCGAGCATTTTTTCTTCGAGGGCTTTTTGGGCCGAAAGCACGGCGACCGTGTGCGCCGTTTGCAGCGCCTTGCCGTGGTGCCCGGCGCGCTCATCTTCTACGAGTCTCCACATCGCATCGTGGCGACGCTCGAGGCCGTGGTGGAGGTCTTTCCCCAGCGTGAGGTTGCCGTCTGCCGCGAGCTCACCAAGCTGCACGAGGAAGTCTTGCGCGGGCCCGCTGCCCAGCTTGCCGAGGAGCTGCGTGCTCGCGGCGAGGTAAAGGGCGAGATTGCGCTGGTCATCGCGCCGCCGAGCGAGGATGAGGAGGCCGGTGCCGTGCCGGTTGGCGCCGCGGCAGCGGATCCCGACGAGGCCCTGCGCGAGGATATCCGCGCCGCGCTCGAGGAGGGGGAGCCCGCGTCTGCGGTGGCCAAGCGCCTGTCTCAGAAGTATTCGCGCCGCAAGCGCGATGTCTATGCCATGGTGCTCGATATGCAATAGATGGAGGATATCCAGCCCTTGCGCTAGAATCATCCCCTGTATGCAACGTTTTTCTGGAGGACAAACCCCATGGATCAAAGCAAGCCTTCGTTCTTTATCACGACGCCCATCTACTACGTCAACGCCGATCCGCACCTGGGCACGGCTTATTCCACCATCATCGCCGACGTTCAGGCCCGTTATCGTCGCTCCGCCGGCTATAACGTCAAGTTCCTGACCGGCATGGACGAGCACGGCGAGAAGGTCGCCGAGGCCGCAGCCAAGCATGGCATGACGCCGCAGGAGTGGACCGACAGCCAGGCTCCGCACTTCAAGGAACTTTGGAGCAAGCTCGAGATCTCCAACGACGACTTCATCCGCACCACCGAGCCGCGCCAGCATCATGCCGTGCAGTACCTGTGGGAGCGCATGAAGGAGTCCGGCTACCTGTATAAGGGCAGCTACGACGGCTGGTATTGCGTGCCTGACGAGACCTACTTTACCGATACGCAGGTCCAGAAGGGCGACGAGGAGTACGGCAGCGTCGGCCAGCACCTGTGCCCCGACTGCCACCGTCCGCTTGAGCGCGTGCAGGAGGAGTCCTACTTCTTTAAGCTTTCCGCCTTCCAGGACAAGCTGCTTAAGCTCTATGACGAGCATCCCGACTTTGTCGAGCCTGCGTTCCGCATGAACGAGGTTCGCAGCTTTGTCGAGGGCGGCCTCAACGACCTTTCCGTGAGCCGTACGAGCTTTGACTGGGGCATTCAGGTCCCGTTTGACGAGGGTCACGTGACCTACGTGTGGTTCGATGCGCTGCTCAACTATATGACGGCCGTCGGCTACGGTGTCGACACCGACGAGGCGCGTGCCGAGCTGGCCTATCGCTGGCCCGCGCAGTTTCACATCGTGGGTAAGGACATCATCCGCTTCCACTGCGTCATTTGGCCCGCCATGCTCATGGCCATCGGCGAGGCCCTGCCCGAGCACGTCTTTGCCCACGGCTTCCTGACCGTGCGCAATGCCGAGACTGGCAAGGCCGAGAAGATGTCCAAGAGCCGCGGCAACGCCATCGCTCCGCAGGACGTTATCGACATGCTGGGCGTCGAGGGCTATCGCTACTACTTCATGACCGACGTCGTCCCCGGCACCGACGGTGCCATCAGCTTCGATCGCATGGAGCAGGTCTACAACGCCGACCTGGCCAATAGCTGGGGTAACCTTATCTCGCGTTCGCTCAACATGAGCGGCAAGTACTTTGACGGTTGCGCGCCCGTCAAGCCCGCATCCTTCGACGCGTTTGACAACCCGCTGGCAAAGATCGCCGATGGCCTGGTCGACCGCTACATGGCCAAGATGGACGTGCTCGATTACGGCGGAGCCAAGGATGAGGTCATGGAGCTCATCCATGCTGCCAACCACTACATCGAGGACTCCGAGCCCTGGGCGCTTGCCAAGGACGAGGCCAAGGCTGACGAGCTGGCGTTCGTGATCTACAACCTGCTCGAGGCCATCCGCATTGCCGCTCACCTGCTGATGCCGCTCATGCCTCAGACTTCCGTCGAGGCCCTGCGCCGCCTGTCCTGTGAGAACGAGGCCGCGAGCGACGACCTCAAGGGCATTTGCGCTTGGGGCCTGCTTGCCGGTGGTCAGCCCGTTGAGAAGGGTGAGCCGCTGTTCCCGCGTCTGGGCTAAGACGTAGCGCGCCATATCGGCAATTTGCTGTTTAGATGTAAGGGCATGGCCGCAACGGTCCATGCCCTTTCGTTTCAAGACGCCGCCATCATGCTAAGGAGGCAACTATGACAACTTCGCCTTTGGCAAACCCCACGGCAACAAGGGAGCTGCTGGAGGAGTTTGGCCTTGCGACCAAGCATCGCCTGGGCCAGAACTTCCTGATCGACAACCATGTGATTGAGCGCATCTGCGAGCTTGCCGAGCTTGCAGGCGATGAGCACGTGCTCGAGGTTGGCCCGGGCGTTGGTACGCTCACGCTTGCGCTGCTGCAGGAGGCGGCGTGCGTCACGTCAATCGAGGCCGACCCCGAGCTCGAGCCGGTGCTCGACGCCCATGCCGCCGACTATGCCAACTTCCGCTTTATCATGGGCGACGCGCTCAAGGTGACGCCGGAGCAGATTGAGCAAGCCGCCGGTGGCGAGCCCACGGTATTTGTCGCGAACTTGCCCTATAACGTGGCGGCGACGATCATTTTGCAATTTTTCCAGACGATGCCGGCGCTCAAGCGTGCCGTCGTCATGGTGCAAAAGGAGGTTGCCGATCGCATTGCCGCAGTGCCGGGCAACAAGACCTATGGCGGCTATACGGCAAAGCTCGGCCTGTATGCGCAGGTGACGGGTCGCTTTGAGGTGCCGCCGCGTTGCTTTATGCCGGCGCCGCACGTGGACTCGGCTGTCGTGCGTATCGACCGTGTTGACGGCGTGGTGCCCGAAGGACTCGATCGCGAATTTGTGGCCCGCGTGATTGATGCTGCATTTGCCCAGCGTCGCAAGACCATCCGCAATTCCATGAGCGCCAACGGCTTTGCCAAGGACGTGCTCGATGCCGCCTTTGAGGCTTGCGGTATCGCACCCACCACGCGCGCCGAGACGCTTGATGTTGCCGACTTTGTCCGCCTGGCCCAGGAGCTAATCCATGATGCCTAATACCGCACGCGTGACGTTTACCAAGAAAAAGAAGACGGTCGCCTGCCCCGTGCCCTTGGCACCGCTTGCCGACACGCATGCGCATCTGCTTTCGTTTTGGGGCAAAGAAGTGCCCGAGACGCTCGTGCGCGCCAAAGCTGCGGGTGTCGACCTGCTGGTGACGATGTTCGACCCCATCGCTGACAAACGCAGCGTGACGGACTATAGCGACTGGCTCGTGCGCGAAATTCTGCCGATGCAGGATATCCCGCAGATCAAGTATCTTGCCGGTGTGCATCCGTATGGCGCGCCGGACTATACCGACGACGTTCACGCACAGGTCGTTGCCGCACTCGATGACCCTTTGTGCGCCGGTATCGGCGAGATCGGTCTGGACTACCACATGGATTACGACGATGACGTCGCGCCGGCGCCCCATAGCGTGCAGATTGACTGTATGGCACGTCAGCTCGAAGTTGCCGTGCGCCGCAATGTGCCGGTGGAGCTACACCTGCGGCACGAGGACTCGGATGGGGAGCGCACCTCGCACGTTGATGCGTACAACGTACTGCGCGAGGTGGGTGTGCCCCAGGCCGGTTGTGTGCTGCACTGTTTTGGCGAGGACCGCGCCACGATGGAGCGCTTTGTGGAGCTGGGCTGCTATATCGCCTATGGTGGTGCGGCCACCTTTAAGCGCAACGACGACGTGCGCGAGGCATTTGCGGCAACCCCACTCGATCGAATTTTGTTCGAGACGGATTGCCCGTATATGGCTCCGGAGCCCATCCGCGGTCTTGAATGCGAACCCGCAATGATCTCCATTACGGCAAACGCGCTGGTTAACGACCGTGTCGATCGCACTGGTGAGGACGCCGAAACAATCGCGCAAGCCGCTTGGGAGAATGCCTGCAAACTTTTTCAAAAATAGTTCTTGCGTTCGTGGTGGCGCTCCGTTATTCTAATTCCTGCACGCGGGCGTGGCGGAATTGGCAGACG
>CABUQI010000048.1 GCA_902493545.1 uncultured Collinsella sp.
GCGGTCATGCAGCCCATGGCGCTCTGGACCAGCGAGGTGAAGGTGCAGCAGAGCAGGAAGGCGACGGGCACGTAGAGCATCCAGCCCTTGCGGCCGGTGCACTTGCAGAACACGGCGAGGGTGATCATGGTCATGCCGCCGAGCAGCTGGTTGGAAGCACCAAAGAGCGGCCAGATGTTGGCATAGCCACCAAAAGCGAGGGCGAGACCGGGAAGCAGGGTGACGACCGTGGCGAACCAGGGGTTGCCGAGGACCTTCATGTAGCCGGCCTTGGACTCGATGGCCAGGGCGTCGTTGGTCTGGGCAAAGAACTCGGAGAACGAGGTGCGGGCGATGCGGGCGACGGCGTCGAGCGAGGTCAGGGCCAGAGCGGAGACGTTCATGGTCATGAAGACGGTAGCGAGCGTGCCGTCAACACCGAAGGCCTGCATACCGCGGGAGATGCCAGCGGCGAAGATCTGGAACGGGGTGGAAGCGACACCGGCGTTGAGGGCGCCGGTACCGGCGGTGTTCATATCGGAGAACATGATGCCGGCAACGATGATGGCAAGGATGCCGACGAAGGACTCGACGATCATTGCGCCGTAACCGACCTTGACGGCGTCCTGCTCCTTCTCGACCTGCTTGGAAGAGGTGCCGGAAGAAACGAGGCTGTGGAAACCGGAGAGAGCGCCGCAGGCAACGGAGACGAACAGGACCGGGAACATCATGCCGGAGGCAGTGGAGAAGCCGGTGAAGACCGGAGCGGTGATAGTGGCCTGACCGTTGACGCCCAGGACGACGATGCCGAGGACAGCGCAGACGATCATGACGATCATCATGATGGAAGTGAGGTAGTCACGCGGGGTCTTGAGCATCTGGATGGGCATAGCGCCAGCGAAGACCAGGTAGACCATGACGACGGCGAACCACTGGAACTTATCCAGGTAGACCGGGAACTGCATACCGACGGCGAACATGAGGACCATGAGGACCACGCCGGTGACGAACTCGGCAGCACCGGTAAGGTTGAACTTCTTCTGGGCCCAACCAAAGGCGATAGCGACGAAGGTGAACAGGATGGAGATGGTACCAGCGCAGCCGGCGGCATAGGACTTGGTGAAGTCGATGGCACCGGTAGCAGCACCAGAAGCGTCAACGGCCGGGGTGAACATGAACGTCTTGCAGACCATGTCGGTGAAGGCGGCGATGACGATGATGCAGAACAGCCAGCAGAACAGCAGGAACAGGCGACGGCCGGTCTTGCCGATATACTTCTCGATGAGCTGAGCGAGTGACTTGCCGTTGTTCTTCATCGAAGCGTACAGGGCACCAAAGTCGTGGACGGCGCCAAAGAAGATGCCGCCGACGAGGACCCAGAGCACGACGGGCAGCCAGCCAAAGGCCATGGCGACGATCGTACCCGTGACAGGACCAGCACCGCAGATCGAGCTGAACTGGTGCGAAAACGCGGTGAAGGCGGAGACGGGCGAGAAGCTGTTGCCGTCCTTCATGCGCTTGGCCGGCGTGAGGGCCTCTTTGTCAACGCCCCACTTGTTGGCCAGCCAGCGGCCGTAGCCCAGATAGCCGCAGGCGAGCACCGCCGCGGCCACAACCATGAGCAAAACTCCGTTCATTACATTTCCTCCTCTAAAAAGAACTTCCTAGACATAAAAAAATGAGGGCCGTCGGTTGCGCTCGACGGCCCTCATCTTCATCAGCCGCCCGTTATCGTACGGGCTAGCTGTATGTGCTAACCCGCATCAGATAATTACTACGCTGATAATGTTTAGCTGATGCGTGAACATGTCTAAGAAATCCTCTTCAATCATGATGTGAACGATCCGTGCGTGTTCACATCCCCCAGTGGTTGAAAAGGAGTATGAAACTTTAGTTACCTAAAGTCAACGCAAATATGTAATGAATTTTCAACTTTTTTTGAATTTCTCGGTATAAAACGCCACTGACCTCGGACTTTACCCCACGACAGTTTTTGCATGAGAGATGCCCCTGAGAGCCGCGGGAGCCGGGCGGCGCATATGAACTTTCCTGCTCTACAGTCCTGCGCAAGACGGAAAGCACATTAAGTGCTTTCCTTTGCGTGCGGAACTCGCGATAAAGTTCATATGCGCCGCCCGGCTCCCGCGGCTCTCAGGGGCTCCCATCCCAAATGCGGAGCAAAGCTCCGCACACCATCTTTTTCTTTCAGCTAAAGCACGCCGGAAATTCGACGCAGCTGGCTAACCTTGCCGGACATTGTCGACGCCGAACCAACTCAGAAGCTATATCGATACAGAAAGGTCCCCGGACGGAGGGGCCGGATATAAGGTTTATCGCGAGTTCCGCACGCAAAGAAGGCCACTTAATGTGGCCTTCGTCTTGCGCAGGACTGTAGAGCAGGAAACCTTATATCCGGCCCCTCCGGTCGGGGACCGCACCCGTACGACTACAGCGTCATGTTTGGATCGGCGTCGACGTCGAACGGCGAGATTTCACCTCGGTCGAATTTACGGCGAGCGACCTCCGCAATCATGGCTGCGTTATCGGTACAGGCAGACAAGGGCGGCACCGTTACGCGAATCCCCTGACGCCCAAGCTTCTTGATCATCATCTCGCGCAGATGCGGGTTGGCCGAGACGCCGCCACCGATGCAGTATTCCTTGCATCCGGTAGCGTGCAATGCGTTTTTGGCCTTCTTGTACTGCACGTCAAAGACAGCTGCCTCAAACGAAGCTGCCAGATCGGGCAGGTGAATCGTGCGCCCGGCCTTGGTCTCCTGTTCAATGTAGAGCGTCACAGCGGTTTTAAGGCCCGAAAGCGAGAAGCGATAGTCTCCCCTGCTGTTAAGCGCGCGAGGAAAATCGATCGCGCGGGGATTGCCCGTCTCGGCCAGCTTGGAAATGATGGGGCCACCGGGATAGCCCAGACCCAATGCCTTGGCTACCTTGTCGAAGGCCTCGCCCACAGCGTCGTCGAGCGTCTCACCGAGCACCTCGTAGTCGCCCCACGCCTTCACGTGCACGAGCATGGTGTGCCCACCCGAGACAAGCGTGAAGATAAACGGCGGTTTGAGGTCGGGTTGCGCCAGCAGGTTGGCAAACAGGTGCCCCTCCAGATGGTTGACGCACACGAGCGGCTTGCCGGCAGCGTAGGCAAAGCCCTTGGCGAAGGCGACGCCAACCACGAGCGCGCCCACCAGGCCCGGACCCTGTGTCACGCCCACGGCGGCAAGCTCGCTGGGGGCAATGGCTCCATCCTCAAGACCAAGCGATGCTGCGGCATCCTCAAGCGCCGCATCTACGACACTCACAATCACCTCAACGTGCTTGCGCGAGGCGATCTCGGGCACCACGCCGCCAAAGCGGGCGTGAAAATCAATCTGTGTCGACACCTGGTTGGCCAGTATATTGCCATCCGCATCGATAATCGCCACGGCCGTCTCGTCGCAGGAACTCTCGATAGCGAGCACTAGGCGACGGCGCTCAATTTCAGCGCACTCCTCAACGGTTCGCTCGGGCGCAGGCAGCGGCCATACACGCTGCTCGGCCGCCGTCGGCTCGGGCGAAGCGTTGTCGACCGGGAGCACGAGGGGCAGCGGAGCCGTCATGACGATGGCATCCTTGCCGGCACCATAGTAGCCGCGGCGACGGCCAGCCTCGGTAAAGCCCAGAGCGTTATAAAGCGCGATCGCTCCCTCGTTACCGTCCTCGACCTCGAGCGAAGCCGTGGTGCAGCCGAGCATCTGGGCATCATAGCTCACGTGCGACAGCAGCTTGCGGGCAATGCCCTCGCGGCGATGTGCCGGGTCGACGGCGACATCCAGAATCTGCACATCACCGTCCACGACCATACCGCCGGCAAGGCCCAGCAGCTTGCCGTCGTCGTGTGCCACCCACCAACTACGCGGCGCAGCGACGTCCTCGCCCAGTTCGGACAGGAACATGCCCGGCGTCCACGCCTCGTGTCCGGCACCTTCAAAGCAGGCAGCCTCCAGCGCGCTCGCGCCCTCGGCATCCGCCGCGCCCATGGGACGGAACTGCAGATGACGACCGGCGAGCTCATCGGCAACACCCGTAATTTCGCTCTGCGCACTCTCGGCAAGACCAAGACGCTTGCGCTCGTTTTCCTCGGCATCCGAAAGGCGCGTGTAAATCGGCAAGACGCGGGCCGGATCGCCGTCACCCGCAGCGTGCGCGAGCAGCAAGCCCTCGCCCGAAGGCCACCACAGGTCGCGCTCCACGCAGCGGGCGGTCTCGTCCTCACCCAGCAGCTTGCCATAGCGCACGAGACCGTCACCGGTCAGCTGAACCTGGTCCCAGTCCGCTGCTTGGCGCCACTCATCGAGCGCAACGGCGGCCTTGACCACGTGTTCGCGCTCAAATTGACGCTCGGGACCCTCATCGACCAGCATATACAGCGCCGGATATACCTCACCGCGCATAGCATCGGCCAAGATACCAAGCTTGCCGCGCACGCCAGCCTTCCACGCCGTCCAAGCGCAAGCGTCGAGCGTCGACACGCCCAGCAGCGGAACATTGGCACCGCGCGCGAGGCCCTTGGCAGTGGAGATGCCGATGCGCACACCCGTAAACGACCCCGGGCCGCGACCGACCACGTAGCAACCAACATCGCTGCGATCCAGACCGGCCTGAGCCAGCACGCCATCAACGGTATTCACGAGCTCAACGTTGGCGTGACGGCGACACATGTGGTCGCCACTCACGAGCTTCGTCTCGCCCGTCCGCCCATCAATCCAGCTTGCCGCGCAGGCAAGCATGTCGGTCGAGGTATCGAGCGCCACCACCAGCGCGTTGTCGTTATGCAAGCTCATCTTGTACAGCCTTATCAATCAAATGGGAAAGCTCCATTGCGCGGTCACCGTGCGCCTCGAGCGTTATCGTTCGCACATCACTGTCGCCCTCATCACGCTTGAGCGTCACCGAAAGATACTCATCCGTCAGCTCGTCCTGGAATTGTTCGCCCCATTCCAGCAGGCAAGCACCCTCATAGCCCAGCACATCGAAAATGCCCGTATCCTCGAGCTCGTAGGCATGCTCCAAGCGGTATAGATCAAAGTGAAACAGCGGAATACGGCCTTGATCGTGAACGGCCATGAGCGCAAACGTAGGGCTCGTAACCATATGCCCATCGCCCAGCCCGCGCGAGACGCCCTTGGTAAAGTGAGTTTTGCCCACTCCCAGGCCACCGGTCAGGATGAGCACATCGCCGTCCTCAAGGCACGGTGCAATTAGCTCGCCAAAGTACTCCGTATCGGCAGCGCAAGTCGTTTTGTAAGTACCTACCCCCAGGCGCTCCAGGGACATATATGCTCCTTATTATTCCGAGGCGTCCTCTGGTGCGGGATGTCGCTCCAGATAGTCGCCCAGCATCTTAAAGTCTTCCTCCAGCAGTTCCTGCCACGCCGGATTGCGTAGCGCTGCTGCCGGATGGAACGTGGGCATTACTACAAAATGCCCCATCTGGTGGAACCTGCCGCGCAGCTTAGTAATGCCAATCTCGGTCTTAAGCACAAAGTGCGTCGCGGGGTTGCCGAGCGTCACGATAATATCGGGCCAGATGCTTCGAATCTGCTCACGCAAAAACGGCGAGCAAGCCAGCACTTCCTCGGGACGTGGATTGCGGTTTCCCGGCGGGCGGCACTTAAGCACGTTGGCAATGTAGACGTCTTCGCGTTTGAGCCCCGCCAGCGACAAAATGCCGTTGAGGTCCTCGCCTGCCGCCCCCACAAAGGGCTCGCCCTGCAAATCCTCATTGCGGCCCGGCGCCTCGCCAATAAACATCACACGAGCGCGGGGGTTTCCCACGCCAAACACGATATTGTGACGCGACTGGTAGAGCTGGCAGAGGTGACAATCGCCCAGAACGGCCTCAATTTCCTCGAGTGCGACCTCACGTGGTGCCTGATGGGTATGGCCAGGGATGTGCATGACGCCCATGGCGACTCCTACACGTAGACCTTGTCGAGGCGCATGCCAAAGCCGCAGGCGACCTCGTAGTTAATCGTTCCGCGCAGTCGGGCCATCTCGTCCATAGTGATCTCGGCATCGCCATCGCGGCCGACAATAATCATCTCGTCACCATACTCGGCCTCGGGAATCTCGTGTGCCGGGTTGGACTGAATGGCGACCATAAACTGGTCCATGCAGATATTGCCAACCTGATGCACGCGCTCGCCGCGATACAGCACATCCATACGATTGGAAAGCGTACGCGATAGGCCGTCGGCATAACCGATCGGCAGCGTGCAGATCTGAACGCGCGTGCGCGGTACGCGGTAGGTAAAACCGTAGCCCACGCCCTCACCCATCGCAGGGTGTGCCACGCGCGTCACGCGCGCATGGACGCTCATAACGGGATCAAGCTGCATCACGCGGCCACTCAGCTCGCACGGCTGCATGCCATACAAGCCAACGCCGGCGCGAATCATATCAAAATGCATCGAGGGGTCGAGCATCGAGGACGGCGTGTTGGCGCAGTGCACGATACCGCACTCAAAACCCGCATCCTTAATGGCCTGAACGGCCTCGGTAAAGCGCTGACACTGCAGCTTGTAGTCCCAGCCCGAAGGTTCATCGGCCGTGGCGAAGTGCGTAAATACGCCGTCGCACTGAATACCGCGATGGAAATTAATACCGCGGACAAAGTCGAGCACCTGCGTGTAGTGTACGCCGATACGATTCATACCTGTCTCGATGGCGAGATGATACTTGCCCACCTTGCCCGCCGCGACGGCACATTCGCCATACGCAAGAGCAAAGTCAGACGTATAGACCGAGGGCATGATATCAAACTCGAGCAACGTCGGAATGGCCTCGATAGGCGGCTCGCTTAGGATGAGGATGGGTTTCGTAATCCCGCCCTGTCGGAGCTCAACGCCCTCGTTAACCGTCGCCACGGCAAACATGTCGGCACCGGCCGAATACATGATCTTGGCGCACTCAACAGCTCCATGACCATAAGCATCGGCCTTGACCACGCAGCACAGGCGCTGACGTGGATTCAACAAGTTCTTATAGGCCCTCGTGTTGCGACGGAGCGCCCCGCGGTCGATCTCGACCCAGGACCAGCGCGTCAAATCGGCTTTATTCATGATTAGTCATCCGACCCTTCGTCCATGATTCCCAGATCTTCGAGCGCATCCTTTGCCGCCAGCTCCATGGCAGGACCGATCAAGTCGATAAGATCGGTCGCGATAACGCTCTTCTCACCATACTCCGTCGCCGCGGCAAAACCGGCGTAGCTGTGAAGTGCGACGGCGTACGAATACAGCAACTCCCAACGATCCATCTCGTCGCGCATGGTGGCAAGCGTGCCGGCCAAAATACCCGCGAGAACATCACCCGAACCGGCAGTTGCCAGAGAAGCCGGACCCGAGAGCGGCAACAGAACGCGCTCAACGCCACAGATAGCCGTCGTCGGCCCCTTGGCAATGACCACCAGATTGTCGGAGCCTGCAGCCCAGACAACCTTCTGCGCGGCTGCAATCGCGGTACCAAGGTCGTTCACCTCGTCACCGGCAACCAGACGCGAAAGCTCACGATAGTGCGGCGTCATAACCAACGGCTGCTCGCGACGATACATCTCGGGGTTACTATCAATACCGTCAATGGCAATCTTAGCAAGGCAGTTGAGTGCATCGGCGTCCAAAATAAGCGGTACATCAAGCTCGAGCAAGCCAGAAACCACCTGCATAGCGCCGGCAGACGTCGTCATACCGGGACCGCACAGTACGCAGCTGTACTTCTTTGCAATCTCGCACACCGTCATGCGCGCAGCGGCGCCAAAGGAGCCGCGGGAATCAGACGGAATAGCAAAGACGGGAATCGAAGGAAGTGCCATACGAATAAGATTAGCGCAGGCGTCAGGAGCCGCGACTGCCACGTAACCAGCACCCGCGCGAGCTGCAGACTTGGCCGCCATAATGGCAGCACCAGGATATTGCGCAGATCCGGCGACAATAAGCACAGAGCCACGGGAATACTTATCGATATTCGTAGGTAGTGGGGCAAAGTAATCAACTAAGTCACCGGGCTCGACAATCTCAGCGGCGTGGTCGACATCATCGATGACCTCGTCAAGACGGTCGTAAAGATTGCCGCAGATCAAATCGCCAGCATACTCAGGGCCATCAGCGCTATACAGACCAATCTTGGGCGCAATCATCGTCACCGTATGCTCGGCACGAATGCAGTCGTCATCAACAACGCCCGTCTCGGCATTCAGGCCCGAGGGGACATCAATGGATACGACACAATCGGCGCATTCATTGACCGTAGGAATCCAGATGGAGAACGGCGCACGCAGATTCCCATGGAAACCGGTACCAAAAATGGCATCGACAACAACATCGGCCTTATCGATCAAAACCTCGAGTTCGTCACGCGAGGGGCCGACGCAAACGTGCACATCGCGGCCGGCAGTACGACGAGCAACATGACGTGCCAGAGCAGCAGGAATCTCATCCGGCTCAACCGGAGAAACGATATCGACGTCCACACCCTTATGGCTCAGGATATCGGCGGCAACCCAACCGTCGCCGCCATTATTTCCAAAACCGACCAGAACGAGAACCCGATCGGGATTGAGCTTCAAGACCTCGTTGGCGGCAAACTCACCCGCTAGCTCCATAAGCTCGGCCTTCGAAGTCCCTTCGCGTTCGATGATATCCTCGAGACGAACGACTTCTTCGGTACTCAAAACCGGTTTCATCTATGCTCCTAGCGTATCTTGCGAAGCATCGCCCAGGTGCTCCGTCAATGCTGAATTCTGCAGCTGCTCAAGCTCATCTAAAACAGAGCGAGCCTCTTTAAATGTCTGCGCAACGCGTTTCTTGGTGCTCACCTTTTCCTCTTTTGGCTTAGGCCGAGCATCTTCGGTAATCGCGATGGCATTCGCAACGGCTAAGTCTCCTGTAAGCGTAATGGAAAGAGCAACCTCAACAACACCCAGCTCTTGAGCGATCTCGAGTGCACGGCCCGAAAGCAGCGCCTTCGGTTTGCCGAGTTTATCACGCGTTACCGAAACATCCTTGCGACCCACGCCTTGACTAAAACCCGTGCCGAGAGCTTTAAGCACCGCCTCGCGCGAAGCAAAGCGGCTCGCATAGTGAGCAGCGGGACGCGATGATGCATCGCAATACGCACGCTCTTCTTCGGTAAACACACGCCGAGCAAACGACGGCGTCTTTTCAAGAATTGATTTCATGCGGGAAATCTCGACGATATCAACGCCGATACCAGCTTCAGCCATGTTCACCTCCATATCGCACAGACTAAGTTATTGTAGCCCGTTAACGGAAGATGCGACAAACGAGGGTCATAAAACACAGCGAGTTTGTTAGATCTGGCTTAACGCAAAAAAAGGGGGAGGCCGCGAGGCCTCCCCCTTTTAAGTTCAAGCGTACGGCTCGGTGCCGTCCACCGGTCAGCGGCGCCCTGGCCTCCCACGGGCTGACCC
>CABUQI010000049.1 GCA_902493545.1 uncultured Collinsella sp.
CGCCGTCGCGGTTGTAGGCGCTCGTAAAGCAATAGCCCGCGTCGTCGGTGGTGCCGGTCTTGCCGCCAATGTTTCCGTCCTGACCGAGCAAAACGTTGTGCGTGTCCATGGAATGCGAATGGTCTGAGCCATCGGCGCCCGTGACCTCAATCCAAGAATCCTCGCTCGCGACGACTTCGCGAATTGTATCGTTTTTCATAGCCTCCTGCATCATGAGCGCTACGTCATGTGCGGTTGAGTGCATGTCGCCGGCCCACTCATCAAAGTCCAGACCGTGTGGGTTCTCAAAGACCGTGCCGGTGCAGCCGAGCTTTTTGGCGCGCTCGTTCATGGCCTTCACAAAGGTTGCCTCGGCGTTTTTGGTCTTGGGGTCGATCTTTTTGCCTACGTACTCGGCAAGCACGGTGGCGGCGTCGTTGCCCGAGGGGATCATCAGGCCGCGTAGTGCCTGCTCCACGGTGAGCTCGTCGCCTTCGAGCAGTCCGGCAGTCGAGTTGCCTACGGTGGCGGCAGCGTTGCTCACCGTGACCTTCTCGTCCATCTTGCAGTTTTCGACGGTCAGGATTGCGGTCATGACCTTGGTGATCGAGGCAATCTTGACCTGTTCATCGGCGCCGCGTCCATAGTAGATGGTGCCATCCTTGCCCATAACAAGGGCATTCGTTGCCTCGATATCGGGCAGGTTTTCTGTCGTGATGCCGCGGGCGTCGGCGGTCTTGCCGCAGACGTCGTCGGTCGTGAGCACTTGGGCGCCGGCAACAGCAGGTACGCCGGCAACAAGGGCGATGGCGCAGGCAAAGCCGGCAGCAAGCTGGGCGGAGCGCTTTCCAAAAGAGGTGAGGGACTTCACAGATTTCGCTTTCGACGGGATGGTCTCTTCTGGAACTAGAGTATATCGTTTGCCGGCGTCGGCGATCATCGCGTGCGTGCGTGGCCCACATCCGCTCCCGAACGGGCACAAGGGTGCTTAAGGCCGACTTAATCACCCACGCTTGTTGTGTGTGGCGTGCGTCGCCTCGGGCATAATGGAGCGCGAGAGGAGCACGCATGAACGAGCGCATACTGGTAGTTGATGACGAGAAGGCCATCGCCGACTTGGTTGGTATCTACCTTACAAAAGAGGGCTTTGATGTCCAGATTGCCTATAGCGGGGCCGATGCTGCCAAGGCAATCTTGGAGCAGGAGTTCGATCTGGCGCTGCTGGATGTCATGCTGCCCGATATCGATGGGTTTGAGCTGCTGCGTACGATCCGTTCCAGCCATACCTATCCCGTGATCATGCTGACGGCGCGCGATGCCCAGCAAGACAAGATCGAGGGCCTTTCGCTTGGCGCGGACGATTACGTGGTTAAGCCGTTCCGTCCGCTGGAGCTCATCGCGCGCGTGCACGCTCAGCTTCGCCGCTACACCAGCTACGGTAGCCGTGCACAGGCGGCCGAGTCGCCGACCATTCAGCTCGACGGCTTGGAGATCAACCGCGATGCTCGTTCCGTAACGGTGGACGGTGCACCGGTACGCCTCACACCCACCGAGTATTCAATCTTGCTGTATCTGGTCGAGCATCGCGGCAGCGTGGTGGCCGTGGAGGACCTGTTCCGCGCGGTGTGGAACGAGGATTTTATGCCCGGCTCCAACAATACGGTGATGGTGCACATTCGCCACTTGCGCGAAAAGATCGGCGACGACGCACAAAAGCCGCGCTTTATCAAAAACGTCTGGGGCGTCGGCTACATCATCGAATAACGCTTTTCGCTTGTGAGGATCTTGATATGACAAAAGACGATAGGCAAGCGTTCGAGGTGCCCGATCGACTCTTTGAATACGTGAGGTCAGTCGTCGACAACCGCGCGCTTGCAACGGTGCTGCTCTTTTTGCTGAGCCTGCTGCTGATTGGCATCGATAACATCGCTGGAATCTTGGCGGTGCTGCTTGTTGGCTTTTTGCTGATCGATCGATTTGAGATCGTGTGCCGCTGCGTGGTGATTGGCGGCGCCGCGTGGGCCATGACGTTGGCGATTGGCGCCATGGCGCTCGGCGGCATCGAAGGGCCGGTGTTGTTCGATGCCGGCTTTGTATTCAACATGCTTGGCTTTGTGCTGGCGCTTGCCGCGTGCGTGCTGTTCTTGTGCGGCCGCGCCCTGTACTACCAGGGCTATGAGCAGGGCGAGCAGCATGCCGATTGTGTGCTGGCTGCTCGTATTCAAGATCGCCTGATCGATCACCCCGACACCTGGGACAACATCGACGGCGACTTCTTGGAGGTCGAGGGCGCCCTTAACCGCGTGCGTGACCGTGAGCGCAAGGTGCAACAGGCCTTGCGTGACGAATCTCATCGCAAGGACGATCTGGTCACGTACTTGGCACATGACCTACGCACCCCGCTTGCCAGTGTGGTGGGCTATCTTTCGCTGCTGCAAGAGGCTCCTGAGCTGCCGGTTGAGCAACGTGCGCACTTTACGGGCGTGGCTCTCGACAAAGCGCACCGGCTCGATGCACTCATCGAAGAGTTCTTCGATATCACGCGCTTTGACTTCCACGATATCGTGCTCACGCGCGGCTATGTTGATCTGGGGTTGCTGCTGGCTCAGGTGGCTGACGAGTTCTATCCCATCCTCAACGAGCAGCATAAGGAAGCCCAAGTTGATATTCGCGAGGACCTGACGGTGCTCGTGGATGGCGACAAGATGGCTCGCGTGTTCAACAACATCATGAAAAACGCCGTTGCCTATAGCTATGAGGGCTCGACCATCACGATCGAGGCCAGACGCCGGGACGGCGGTGGCGTGCGCGTGCGCTTTATCAATCAGGGCGATCCCATCCCTGAGGCAAAGCTCAAGGTGATCTTTGAGAAGTTCTATCGCCTGGATGCGGCGCGTGCGACCAATCGCGGCGGCGCTGGACTGGGGCTTGCCATCGCCAAGGAGATCGTATGCGCGCACGGCGGTACCGTTGCATGTGAATCGACGCCCGAACACACGATATTCACCATCGAGCTGCCCGCCGCATAGCCAGTGTGCCCTTACAAACACTTGACAATGCGCTCACGTGCATATGAGCCGCGATTCCTACTATCGATACTGCTGAATTGATATCGATGTGGAGGTATGCGGTATGACGGCTGCTGCGGCTGCGGAGCCCACGGAGCTTGAAGAACTCATGAAAGCGCAGGCCGAGGCCGCGCACGAGCGCGAGGTTGGGGATGCGACTCGCCCCACGGCAGAGGATCTTGCCGCCTCGCCGACGCGAATCGATGTCGAGGGCCTCGACCTGTTCTATGGCGACCATCATGCGCTCAAGGACGTGAATATCAAGATCCGCGACAAGCAGATCACCTCGTTCATCGGGCCTTCGGGCTGCGGAAAGTCCACGTTGCTGCGCTGCTTTAACCGCATGAACGACGGCATCAAGGATTGCCGCATCGAGGGCAAGATTGCGCTCGATGGTCAAGATATCCTGGGCGACTACGACATCTGCCGCTTGCGCCAGCGCGTGGGCATGGTGTTCCAGCGCCCCAACCCGTTTCCCATGAGCATCTACGACAACGTCGCCTACGGTCCTCGCGGCATGGGAGTGCGCGACCGCGTCGTGCTCGACGAGCTGGTCGAGGATTCCCTTCGTCGCGCTGCGCTATGGGATGAGGTCAAGGACAAGCTCAAAGAGTCGGGTCTGGGTCTTTCGGGCGGCCAGCAGCAGCGTCTGTGCATCGCCCGCGCACTTGCCGTGCAGCCCGACATTCTGCTGATGGACGAGCCGACCTCGGCACTCGACCCTGTGTCGACGCTGGTGGTGGAGCAGCTGGCCTGCGAGCTCAAAGAGACCTGCACGCTCGTGGTCGTTACGCACAATATGCAGCAGGCGGCGCGTATCTCCGATTCGGTCGCATTCTTTTTGCTGGGTGAGCTGGTGGAGCACGCGCCCACCGCGCAACTCTTCAAGAATCCGACCGATCCGCGCACGGCGGATTATTTGACGGGACGTTTTGGCTGATACCATCTAGTAAAGGTACCTTTAGGGTTAAGATGCGGTCATGCCGGCCGCAAAGGGGTTCAACATGATCTATTACGTCGAGGACGATGACAACATCAGGGATTTGACGGTCTACGCGCTGCGCAAGCAGGGAATCGAGGCCGAGGGCTTTTCGTGCGATGGTGAGTTTAAGGCCGCCGTGGCGCGACGGGTGCCCGATGCCGTGCTGCTCGACATCATGCTGCCCGATACCGACGGCTTGGCGATTATGCGTCGTCTGCGTGCCGATCGCCTGACGGCGACGGTGCCCATTATGATGCTCACCGCCAAGGACACCGAGCTCGACAAGGTCATGGCGCTCGATAGCGGTGCCGACGATTACCTGACCAAGCCGTTCTCGCTTATGGAACTCGCTAGCCGTTGCCGTGCGCTGCTGCGCCGCGGCGGCATGGTCAAGCAGGCGAGCGATGTGCTCAGCGTGGGCGATATCGTACTTTCGCCCAGCCACCGCGAAGTGACTGTTGCCGGTGAATCGCTCAAGCTCACGCTGCGCGAATTCGACCTGCTCGAGTACCTCATGCGCAAACCTGGCGTGGTCTTTACCCGCGAGTCGCTGCTGCAGAGCGTATGGGGCTGGGACTTCGACGGCGGTTCGCGCACCGTCGACGTGCATGTGCAGACGCTTCGCCAAAAGCTCGGCGAGCGTGCGAGCGCCATAGAGACCGTGCGCGGCGTGGGCTATCGTCTGGCCGAGCCTACGGCCGATGACGATGCCGAAGGAGCCGACAGCGCGGCTAGCGCATAGGAGGAGTAACTCGTGGTCTTAGCCCCCCAGGGAAAACGTACCCTGTCGCATCGCGTGTTCGCGACGATTTTTCTCTGCGCTATGGCGGTTATCGTGGCGTTTACGGTGCTGGGCGCGTTCTTTGTGCAAAATACCCTGGCAGATGCCACGAGCGCCAACCTTTCGCAGGAAACCGAGCTTATTGCCGCTGCCCTCAATGAGCAACGGGAGCCCATTTCCTTTCTGCGCAGCTTCGATCGCGAGGACTTGCGCATCACGCTGATCAACAAAGATGGGTCGGTTGCCTACGACAACGAGGCGTCGCCTTCTATGTTGCCCAATCACGGCGATCGTCCCGAGGTCGCCAAGGCTTTCGAGAGCGGCTCGGGTTCTGCGGAGCGCGCAAGCTCCACGCTCGACGAGATTATGCTGTACCGAGCCGTCCGACTTAACAACGGCCAGGTTGTTCGCTTGGCGCAAGCCCAACCTGGCGTTGCAGCGATTCTGATGTCTCTCGTGGCGCCGATGCTGCTCATTGCGGCGGCAGGTGCGGTGCTCTCGTTTTTCTTGGCGCGTCGTGAGTCCCGCGCCATCATTGAGCCGTTGCAGGAGGTCGATCTGGACCATCCTCGCCGCAGCTACGAGCATGCTTATGCCGAGATGGTTCCCATGCTCGAGCGCATTGAGTCGCAACGCCAGGAGCTCAAGCGCCAGATGGCGGTGCTGGCGGACAACGACCGCATGCGCCGCGAGTTCACGGCCAATATCACCCATGAGCTCAAGACCCCGCTTACGGCAATCTCAGGCTATGCCGAGCTCATTGCGAACGGCATGGTCGAGGGTGAGGACGATCTGCGCACCTTTGGCGGCCGCATCTACCGTGAGGCGGGCCGTTTGGCGGCGCTCGTCAACGATATCCTCACGCTTTCGAACTTGGATGAGTCCGAGCGTGCGAGCGATGGCGAGGCGGTGCCTATTGGCTCCACGGAGCCCATTGAGCTTTCGCGTGCTATCTACGCGGTCGAGCAGCGTCTTGAGCAGGTCGCCCGCCAGGCAAATGTGGCGATAGGACATGAGACCAAGCCTGTGGTCGTCGAAGGCGTATCGCGCCTGATCGATGAGCTCATCTACAATCTGGCGAGCAACGCCATTCGCTACAACCGGCCCGGCGGTACGGTGACGTTGCGGTGTGGAACCAACGACGACGGGCGCCCGTATCTGTCGGTTGCCGATACGGGTATTGGCATTGCGCCCGAGGAGCAGGGTAAGGTGTTCGAGCGTTTCTATCGCGTTGACAAGAGTCGTTCTAAAGCGCGCGGTGGAACGGGTCTGGGTCTGGCCATCGTCAAGCATGCCGCCCTGTATCATCACGCCTCGCTCGATCTGTCAAGCGAGTTGGGGGTGGGGACCACCATCACGGTGACGTTTCCCGCGCAACAGGACGAGCAGTTCGTGTAGCGGTACTGCAAATATGTGAATTTCACGCCGCATCGGGGCTGCCGGTGCGGCGTTAATGTTGCGCAACAATGGTGTCAGCGCTGTATCTTATGTATAGAGTTCGGACATGGCAAAAAGATGCGATATTATACGAGCAGTTTTGTCGATATGAACTAGGGAAATGAAAGGCAAGCTGCATGACCCTTCTCGAACTGTTCCAGCTGCTTAAAAAGCACCTTAAGCTGGTCATCGCCCTCCCGGTGGTCTGCGCGATCGCCATGGGCGTCGTCTCCTTCACTATGATGGACAACACCTACACCGCCACGACGAGCATGTACATTCTCGCCAAGACCGATGGCAGCCAGACGAGCTACTACAACGACCTGTCGGCGAGCCAGATGCTCTCCAACGATATCGCGACGCTGCTCGATAGCGACAGCGTCAAGAGCGGTGCTGCTAAGGAGCTGGGTCTTTCCAACTTGGATGATTACAAGGTGAGCGTTACGAGCGAGACCACGACTCGTGTCATTTCGCTGTCCGTGACCGGCGACAGCCCCGACGGTGCCGCCGCTGTCGCCAACGCCATTGCCAACTCGGTGTCTACCGTGGCTCAGGACGTTGACGCCGCCCAGGCCGTCAACGTGATCGATAAGGCAAAGATCCCCAACCAGCCCAGCGGCCCCAACCGCAAGCTCTACATCGCGGTCGCCGCTCTGGCCGGCCTGTTCGTCGCCGTTGCAATTGTCGTGCTGCTCGACATGCTCAATACCCGCGTCCGCTCCGTTGACGATGCCGTCGAACTGCTCGGTGTGCCCGTTATCGGTCGTTTCCCCGTTTTGAAGGGCGGTAAGTAATTCATGGCCCGTAAAAAGAAAACCAGCGATACCCTCGCCTTTAGCAACGCAGCCAAGACGCTGCTGGCAAACATTCGCTTTGCGAGTGTCGATACGCCGATCAAGTCCATTACCTTGACGTCCTCCATCCCTAACGAGGGCAAGTCCACCATTGCGGTCAACCTGGCTCAGGCCATTGCGACCAGCGGCAAGAGCGTCCTTCTCGTCGAGTGCGACATGCGTCACCGTACGCTTGCCAACCTGCTGGGCCTCCGTCATTCCGGTGGCCTGTACGCCGTCCTTTCCGACCAGATGTCGATTGACGAGGCTGTCGTCGAAACCGGCCAGCCCAACTTCTTCTTCCTCGATGCCGAGCCGCGCATTCCCAACCCGGCTGACATTATCGCCTCGCGCCGCTTTGCCAAGCTGGTTGCCGCGCTGGAGGAGAAGTACCAGTACGTCATTTTCGATACGCCGCCCGTGGGCACCTTTGTCGATGCCGCCGAGGTCGCCGCGATTACCGACGGCACCATCTACGTTGTCCGTGAGGACTTCGCCAAGCGCAACGAGATTCTTGCCGCCTTCGACCAGCTCAACAAGGCCGAGGTTAACGTAATTGGCACGGTCATGAACTGCTGTGAGACCTCGAGCCATGACTACTATTACTCTTACTATGGCGAGGACAAGGGTCAGAACAACGCTGTTGCCGGAGTTAACCCTGCTGTTGGCGGTGCCGCTGCAACGGGGACCCCTGCGAAGGCGAAGCGTTTTAAGAAATAGCAACGACGCAGATAAGAGGGCGATATGAGAGACATCCACTGCCATATCCTGCCCGGTGTTGACGACGGCGCGGCGAACCTCGAGCAAAGCTTAGCGATGCTCGAGGCGGCCCGCGCCGTCGGCGTTACGCACATGGTGTGTACGCCACACTGCCGGGACCCGTATTTTGACTTCGAAAAAATGTGGGAGGCCTATCGACTGCTTTGCGCGCATGCGGGCGATATGCATTTGCAGATGGGCTTTGAGGTCAATCATGCCAAGCTCATGGATTTGGGCATCGAATGGGCCGATCGCCTGCATTTCGATGGATCAAACGAGTTTTTGCTTGAGCTCTCGACGCGTGCTGATTCGTATGACTTTGAGGAATACGAGAACACGATCTACGATTTGCAGTGTCGCGGTTACCAGGTGATTATTGCCCATCCCGAACGCTATCGTGCGATTCAAAAGGATGTGAGCGTAGCTGAACACCTGGTCGACCTGGGCTGCAAACTGCAGGCTTCGGCGGACTTTATCGCAGGTGGACGATTCGGTCGCGAAAAGAAGCCGGCGCAGCGCCTGTTTAAGCAGGGCCTGTACAGCTATATCGCGAGCGATGCCCACAACGTGGGCCACTACGACTGCCTGGCAAAAGCACGCGCGAAGTTTAGCGTGGGAGCTCATTTCCGCTAAAATTTTTCCCCAACGTTCGCATCGAATGAGGGGGCTGCTATGGATATCCAACTTAAGACGGGTTGCTTTGATGACGCGGCGCTGGTGCGCCGCGCCGTTTTTATGGACGAGCAAGGCTACGAGAGCGAGTTCGACGCTATCGATGAGGCACCGACTTGCATCCATATGACGCTCTACGTTGACGGCGAGCTCACCGGCTGCTCGCGCGTGTTTCCCGAGGAACTGGAGCGCGCGGCAGATGCAGAGGCTCCGGTTTCGCCGGCGTGCGACTTGGACGAAGGCGTCGCAGCGGGGGAGACCTATATTATGGGTCGCGTCGCCGTGCTGTCCACTATGTGCCGTCGCGGTCTGGCAAGCAAGATTGTCGAAGCCAGCGAAGCTGCTGCGCGCGATGCCGGCGCCAAGCTCATGAAGTTGCACGCACAGGAGTACGTGCTGCCGCTCTATGCCAAGGCCGGCTACACGCAGATTGCCCCGGTGGACTACGAAGACGAAGGCCAGCCTCATGCCTGGATGGCCAAGCGCATGGGCGACAGATAGGGACGTTCCTTTTCTGCCGGCAGCTGGGGACACTCCTTGGCAATCGACGCATGGGTGTTCCAACATACAGTTTTTCGATTCCGTATGTATATATGCGCGCTAATAGGTTATAAAATCTAAGTCTGAACATAGCAGGTCTGCGATGCGGCTCGGGCAACCG
>CABUQI010000050.1 GCA_902493545.1 uncultured Collinsella sp.
CGTCCCATCAGTATCCGACCGGCCTTGTGACGAGCATTGCGCGTCGCTATGCGCTGCTGAGCTGGGCCGCCGAACAGCCGGGCCGATATCTCATCGAAGACGACTTCGATTGCGAGTTTCGGCTTGCCGGCAAGCCGATTCCTGCGCTCGCGTCGATCGATGCCGCCCAGTCGGTTATCTACACCAACACGTTTTCGAAGAGCCTTTCATCGGCGTTGCGTCTAGCGTACATGGTGTTGCCCGATGAGCTAATGGAGCGGTTTAGGCGCAACCTTGGTTTCTACGCCTCGTCGGTGAGCTCTGTTGACCAGGTCGCTTTGGCGCGTTTGCTGGAATCTGGTGATTACGAGCGACATGTGAACCGCGTGCGCGTTCGTGCTCGCGAGGCGCGTGATGGCCTGACCTCGCTTGTACGGAAAGCGTTTCCGGCAGGGGAGGTCTCGATCGAACACGCAGACGCGGGCCTTTACTGCACCGTGGTTGCGGAGCGCGAGGCGGGTGAAAACTCTTTTGCGCGAGCCCTCACGCGCTCGAGTATCCCTTTTGTCGATATCAGTGACTGTTATTGGTGTGCCGATGGCGCATCTGTCCCTAAAAACTCAACTCAAATTCTTGTCCAGTATGACGATTTGAGTCCAAAAATGCTTAATACCTTGGAATTGCAGCTAATGGGGGGGTGCTCTGCAACCTAAGTGAGTAGACTTTTAGCACTTTGGCGACCAGGCAGTTTTGTAACAAGTTATCTACCTGCGGTTTTGAAAAGCAGGAAGACCGGCCTGCTCGGAATGTTCAAAAAAGTCTACTCACTTGCCGCGTAAAGCTTCTGCATGAGAAAAAAATGGGGTTTTCAACAGGGCTTCGTCCAGCTCTCGACAAGCTTTTGGCCAGTTGGGGAGGGCTGTTGAAAACTTGGCAGTCCGTTCGGCGCCATTTTTGGTGCGTTCGCGCCAATGCGTGACTGACTGGGTTGAAATTCGTGTTCTCCTGTGCCTATGAAGGATCTACTTTGTGACATATCGGCTTTTAGGTACTGGCGTTTGCCTCCTCAAGTCCGCGCTTTGTGTCCGCCGCTTCCACGACCGGAAGAAGACCGGCAGCGATATGATCTCGCCCGCAACCCGACGGCTGCGGTCGCGCTCGGTTTTCCGTTGTATACATTGGTTCGGACGAGAAACAAACGGACTTGTCCTGCCAGCATTAGGCAGCGGCTGTTTCTTGGTGAGCTCCCCAGGGAATCCGTGCTGGAAACGGAGCATGGGTTTTTGGTTACATCTCCTCTACTGACGACATTCATCATGTCGCGGCATCTGACGGATCTTCAGCTTCTTTTGGTATTGGCGGAGATGTGTGGCTTGTTTGCGGTGTGTGCCCTGCCGGCGGCACTTGAGGCGGAGCTTTCGCGTGCAATTGATTCGGGCGTGATTTCGACGACGTTGGGTTGGGTGCGCTGCCCGTCCGAGGACGGCACCGCTTCAAATTTATGGCGTCGAGACGCTTTGGTTTTGGGCAGAGACCTTGACCGTTTTTGTTCAGATGTTTGCGGGATGCGTTACGGCAATAGATTTATGGCGGTATCGCAATTCGTTCCATTGGGTGCCGCGTCGCCTTTTGAGGTCGAGGCGTATTTGCTACTTGCACTGCCGCGATCCCTGGGAGGCGAAGGTTTTTGCGACATAGAGCTTAATGTTGAAGTGATGCTAGGCACAAGTGCTCGAGCGATTGTGGGAAAGTCCCGTGTATATATCGACCTACTTCTTTCTTCACCGGACGGTAGGCGACAGGTGGCCATTGAATGTCAGGGAAAGGCCTCGCACGGACGCGCAGGGGATGGCTTGCGTGACGCTGACCGCATGACGGCCCTTCAGGCCATGGGCTACGATGTGCTTCTCCTGACACACAGACAGATATCGGATGAGGATAGATTCCGCGCGATCGTTAAGGCCATATGCAGGATGCTCGATGCTGAATATCGTGATAAAAGCTCAGATGAGCAAAGGGCTGAGACATTACTCAGGTCTGAACTATTCGTTGACTGGACAAAATTGGGAGTAATCGACGGAAAGATGCCCGTTAGACACAAAATGGCTCGATCGTGGACGGCTGCGAATCTAAGTGAGTAGACTTTTGGCACTTTGGCGACTAGGTCGTTTTGCAACAAGGCATTTACCTGCGGCTTTATAAAGTGATATGGATGGTCTGCTCGGCAAGTTCCAAAAAGTCTACTCACTTAGTTTTTGACGAGAAGCCGATGCCGAAGGCGGTCCTATTTCAGGTAGTTAACAAGTTTGTGAGGCACGAAAAAGGCCCGAACCATGCGGTCCGGGCCTCATCGAGCTAGAGGTTATGTCTCAGGTTGCTGGCTTAGCCGAAGTAGCGCTTGAGCAGGCCGGCGAAAGCCTTGCCGTGGCGAGCCTCGTCGCGAGCCATCTCGTGCACGGTGTCGTGGATGGCATCGAGGCCAGCGGCCTTGGCGCGCTTAGCAAGATCGGTCTTGCCGGCGGTGGCGCCGTTCTCGGCCTCAACGCGCATCTCGAGGTTCTTCTTGGTGGAGTCGGTTACGACCTCGCCCAGGAGCTCAGCGAACTTGGCAGCGTGCTCGGCCTCCTCGTGGGCAGCCTTCTCCCAGTACAGGCCGATCTCGGGATAGCCCTCGCGATGAGCGACGCGCGCCATGGCCAGGTACATACCGACCTCGGAGCACTCGCCCTCAAAGTTGGCGCGCAGGTCGGCAACGATGTCCTCGGAGACGCCTTCCATCTTGGCGACGCCCACGACGTGCTCGGCAGCCCACTCGAGCTGACCCTCCTCCTGCTTCAGGAAGCGAGAACCGGGAACGCCGCACTGGGGGCACTTGAAGTCCTCGGGCAGCTGGTCGCCGTCGAACTCTTCCACATAACCGCAAACGGGGCAAACAAACTTCATGATTCGATCCTTTCGATCGATGGCGATTGTGCGCTCGTCCGGTCCCGTAAGGGCCCTCTCCGGACGTGCGTCTTGACGAGTTCTATTATCCATAAATGCAACCAAATGTGAAGCCTATTAGGAATGATTTTTAATAAAACAATTTTGAGATATGAAGATGTTGATTGATTAACGATTGGCAGGCCGTCTTTGACCGCCGCTGAGTACAATCGGGCGAGCAAATGTTGACCTATCAACAAATGAAGGAGTTTCCTTTATGCATCTAGCCCGTCGTGCCTGGTGCCGAACATATCAGACGGTTTTTCGCATTGCATTGCCGATCCTGCCCTATACCGAGCCTCGCATTTTAGAGCATGCCGAGGATGTGCCCGCGGTGCTTCAAAAGCGCTCGATCCAGAAGGTCCTTATCGTGACGGATCCCGGCATTGCCCGTCTGGGGCTCACGGCGCCACTCGAGCGTGCGCTTACGGCTCAGGGGATTGGCGTTACGGTCTATGCCGAAACGCGTGCGAACCCCACGGTCTCAAACGTGGAGGAAGCTGCGTCCCTGTATCGAGAGAGCGCCTGCCAGGCCATTATCGGCTTTGGCGGTGGCTCGGCCATGGATTGCGCCAAGGGTGTGGGAGCGCGCATTGCGCAGCCAAACAAACCCATCAACAAAATGCGTGGCCTGCTCCGAATTCATCGTCGCCTGCCGCTGCTTATTGCGGTTCCCACTACCGCCGGTACGGGAAGCGAAGTCACGCTCGCGGCGGTTATCACCGATGACGAGACGCACTACAAGTACCCCATTAACGACTTTGTGCTCATCCCGCGTTTTGCGGTCCACGACCCCGAGTTTACGCGCGGTCTGCCCGCTTCTATTACGGGGCAGACGGGCATGGATGCCCTGACGCATGCTGTCGAGGCCTTTATCGGCCGTAGCACCACGCCCTACACGCGCAAGATGGCGCGTCAGGCGGTCCAGCTCATCCGCGACAATTTGCTCGATGCCTATGAGCATGGCGACGACATGCGCGCTCGTCGCAATATGCTTTCGGCGGCGTATAAGGCGGGCGTTGCGTTTACTCGCTCCTATGTCGGATATGTGCATGCCATCGCGCACAGTCTGGGCGGCAGATACGGAATTCCGCACGGTTTGGCCAACGCGATCATCCTGCCGCATATGCTTCGCGCCTATGGCGAAGCTGCTGCTCCTAAGCTCGCCGATCTTGCTCGCATGGCGGGCATTGCGTCGGCTACCGCGCAGGACAGTCTTGCGGCCGAGGCCTTTATCGATTGGGTCGACCGCATGAACGCCGCCTTGGGCATACCCAAATATGTGACGGGCATTCGCCGCTCCGACATTCCCGAGATGGCGGCGCATGCCGATGCCGAGGCCAATCCCCTGTACCCCGTTCCACTTTTGATGGACCGCTCGGAGCTCGAGCATATGTACGAAGTTGTTGCAGGTGGTATGTTTGAGGACGAGAACTAGGAGGTTGCCATGAACACCGAGGAAATTGCGCGCATCGTCGGCGATCAGCGCACCTACTTTAAGACGCGCGCCACGTTTGATGTCGATGCTCGACGTCGCGCGCTCGTGGGTTTACGCGATGCAGTGCGGGCCCACGAGGCTGATATCGCCCATGCGCTCAAGACCGATTTGGGGAAGTCGCATGACGAGGCCTATATGTGCGAGATCGGCACGTCGCTTTCCGAGATTCGACATCAGATCGATCACGTGGCTCGATGGAGTCGTCCGCGCCTGCGTCCGTGCGATCTCGCTAACGCCGTGAGCGTGTGCAAAACGCAAGCCGTGCCCTATGGCGTCACGCTCATCATGGCTCCGTGGAACTACCCGTTTTTGCTAACACTCGAGCCGCTCGCCGGCGCCCTTGCCGCGGGCAATACCGTGGTCATCAAGCCGAGTGCCTATGCTCCGGCATCGAGCGCGGTGCTCAAGCAAATCTGTGAAGAGGCATTTGATCCGTGCCTGGTGACGGTTGTCGAGGGCGGGCGCGCCGAAAACGAAGCGCTGCTCGATGAGTGCTGGGACAAGATCTTCTTTACCGGTAGCGTTTCGGTCGGCAAGCTCGTTATGGAGCGCGCGAGTAAAAACCTCACGCCCGTGACGCTTGAGCTGGGCGGCAAGAGCCCCTGCATCGTGGATGCGACGGCAAACTTGAAGGTCGCGGCACGGCGTATCGCCTTTGGTAAATGGCTCAACGTGGGGCAGACCTGCGTGGCGCCCGACTACCTGCTGGTCGATACGCGCGTGCACGACGAGCTGCTGGGCCTCATCAAGGAAGAGGTCCGCCGTATGTTTGGCGAGCATCCGCTCGATAACGAGGATTACGGGCATATCGTCAATGCTAAGCATTTTGCGCGCGTGCGCGGGCTGATCGATCCCGATAAGGTCGTGCTGGGAGGCACGGCGCGCGAGTCGTCGCTCAAGATTGAGCCGACGATCCTAGACGGCGTGACCCCCGATGACGCCGTGATGCAGGAGGAGATCTTCGGTCCCATCTTGCCGGTGCTGACGTTTGAGAGCCTAGACGAGGCCGAAGCGTTTATTACGGATCGTTCGACGCCGCTGGCCCTGTATATCTTTAGTCAGGATCGCGCAGTTCAGCAGCGCTTCGTGCGTTACGTGCCCTTTGGCGGTGGCTGTGTCAACGACACGATCATGCACTTGGCTACGAGCCATATGGGCTTTGGCGGCATGGGCGCGAGCGGTATGGGGCAGTACCATGGACGCGAGAGCTTCGATACGTTTAGCCACAAGAAGAGTATCGTGAACAAGGCAACTTGGCTGGACGTGCCGTTTCGGTATGCGCCCTACGCAAGCTGGAAGCACAAATTCGTGCGCATGTTTGTGCATTAGAATCAGATGGCGTAGCGACAAACGGTCGAAAGGCGCAGGCAGGATGAATTTGTGTCCGCACGAGTTCGTAGACTTCTCAATAAGGTTAAGCGCCGGTTTATCTGGCCGTTAGGGGAGTTGCTATGTACGAGCCTTCACGTGTTCTTCTGTCATTTCACATTGCAGGATTTCAGTATGCCGACGGTGCCTTGGTCCTGGGCGATCTTAAGGTTGGCGATAAGCTGACGCTGTGCGCCGAGCGCGATAATCCCCATGACCCCGAGGCAGTTGCGATCTACTATGGCAAGACCAAACTTGGCTACGTTCCGGGAAACGAGGTCGGCCCGCTGTCCTTGATGATGTATTACGGCCACGAGGACGTATTTGAGGCCCGCGTGCAACAGGTTGCCCCCGAGCGCAGCCCGTGGCATCAGGTACGCGTTGGGCTCTACGTGGTGGATGCTCGCTAGTCGGCAATGGAGGCTGCCATGTTTGATGACGATGACCTGTTTGATCTGGCAGATGATCCGTTTGAGTGGGATGTGCTACTCGATGACGATGAGCTGGAACAGGACCGTAAGATGCGGCAGGACAAGAAAACTCAGGGTGACGCTTTGAAAAAGCAAGACAAGCGCCGCCGCGGACTGTTCGGCGGGCTCTTTGGATAACCGCCGCATCGCTACGTCTGTATACTTAGCACGAGTTGAACACGTTGCGAAATGAGGGCATAGACGATGATGTGGTTTACCGCCGACCTGCACCTGGGCGATACGAATATCTTGCACGACATGGACCGGCCGTTTGGCTCGGTCGAGGAGATGAACCGCAAGGTCATCGATGCCATCAATGAGTGCGTGGCTGCGGACGACCGCCTCTATATTCTGGGTGACTTTACCTATCGTTTGCCCCTGGCGGAGGCGGTGCGCCTGCGCGAGCGTATCGAATGCCAGAACGTGACGCTCATCCGCGGTAACCATGACGGCGACTGGGAAGATTCCGACGTATCGCAGATTTGGGAAGACGTGCGCGATTACCTGGAGATTGCTCCCGGCTATGCCAAGGGCCATCGTCTGGTTATGAGCCACTACCCCATGCTCAGCTGGAACGGCAAGGCACGTGGCGCCATTATGCTGCATGGGCATATCCACAGCAGGGGTGACCGCGCCAACGCACGCAACCGCGATCGCGAGCGCCCTATCTTTCGCTACGATGTCGGTCTCGATGCCAACGATTACAAGCCCGTAAGCCGCGATCAGATTCTTAGCTTTTTTGGGCTATAGGGCGCCAGAGCCACCACAAAGGGGACAGGCACCTTTGTGGTGGCTCTGGCGCCGTTGCCATTATGGCGGCGGCGCCTTTTTTGTCCGCGCGGCGCGGTAGAGTGTAGCCGGTTGATATTTGCGTCCATCGAGGAGCTGCTATGAACGAGATCAAGTGCCCGCATTGCGGCGAAGTTTTTAAGGTCGATGCATCCGGCTATGCGGATATCGTCAAGCAGGTGCGCGATGCCGAGTTCTCGCGCGACCTGGATGAGCGTGTGAAGGCAGTCCAGCGTGAGGGTGAGCAGGCGCTGGAGCTTGAGCGCTCGCGTTCGACGGCTGCCTTGCAACAGGCAGAGTCTCAGCGCAATGCCCAGCTTGTCGAGCAGAAGAACACTGCGGATCAGAAACTGGCGCAAGAGGTTGCCAAGCGCGATGCTGAGCTTGCCGAGCTGCGCGCTAAGCTCGAGGGCGCTGCCGCAGAGCGCGAGAGTGCAAGCCAGCGCGCGGCGGTTGAGGCCCGTGCCGACGCTCAAAAGGAGAATGCCGAGCTTCAGCGCGAGATCGACAATTTGCGTGCGCAGCTGGGGCGCAAGGATGACGAAGCCAAGCTTGTCGAGTCGGCGGCGCGCAATGCCGCTCAAAACGATTTGGCCGCACGCGATGCGCAGATTGCCGAATTGCAGGCAAAGCTCTCCGCGGCGGACAAGGCCCAGGAGATGGCGCTTGCCGCTGCCGCGGCAGAGTCGCAGCGTGAGCTCGATGCCGCTCGCAGCGAGGCCGAGCGCGCGCTTGCTGACTATCGCGCGAAGGTGCAAGAGAAGTTTTCCGCCGCAAAGGCTCAGTCCGAGCAAGAGGCCGAGGGCCTGCGTGCCCAGCTGCGCGAGCAGGAACTGATGGCAAAAATGAACCTGTCAGAGGCGGTCGCCGCGGCGGAACGAGAGCGCGATGAGGCACGTGCCAAGCTAACGAGCGAGCTGGCGGTGCGCGATTCTCGCGAGGAGCAAGCCAAGGCGGCACACGAGCTCGAGCTTGCGCAGGCCAAGCGCGCGAGCGATGACCTGATTCGCTACAAGGATGAAGAGATTGAGCGCCTTAAGGACATGAAGGTCCGCCTGTCCACCAAGATGGTGGGCGAGTCGCTCGAGCAGCACTGCGAGACCGAGTTTAACCGTCTGCGCATGACGGCATTTCCTAACGCGTACTTCGAGAAAGATAACGATGCGTCCGAGGGTACCAAGGGCGACTTTATCTTCCGCGAGTGCGACGCGAGCGGCAACGAGGTCATTTCGATTATGTTCGAGATGAAAAACGAGAACGATGAGACCGCGACCAAGCATAAAAACGAGGACTTCTTTAAGAAACTCGATCACGATCGTCGCCAGAAAGGCTGTGAGTACGCGGTGCTCTGCACCCTGCTGGAACCCGAGAGCGAGCTCTATAACGCAGGGATAGTCGACGTGAGCTATCGCTACGAGAAGATGTACGTGATCCGCCCGCAGTTCTTCATTCCCATGATTACACTTCTTCGTAACGCTGCCATGGGTTCGCTGCGCTATAAGCAGGAGCTGGCGGAGTACAAACAGCAGAACATCGACGTCACGAACTTCGAAGCCAAGATGGAGAAGTTCAAGAATGATTTCGGCCGCAACTACGAGATTGCGAGCCGCAAGTTCCAAACGGCAATCGATGAGATCGACAAGACGATTAGCCATC
>CABUQI010000051.1 GCA_902493545.1 uncultured Collinsella sp.
CCAAGGCGGGCTCCAAGCTCACCAAGGCCGAGCAGCTGGGCGTACCCGTGCTGGATGAGGCGGTACTTGAACAGATTTTGGCGACGGGTAGGGTCCCGGAGGCATAATGATTTGTTGAGGAACTGCGCAGAGGCTCAGTTCCTCAACATCTCCTTATAGTGTTTGCCTGTTCAATTTCGATATCGTTTCCCTCGTATGATCCAGATGCGTCTACCGACTCAAAGCGTGAGTAGGAAACTCTTGTCCCAACTTTGATTTGGGAAAGCTTGTCTTTGATTCGGCCAGATGAGGGGAATGTAATCCGGGTTTGCTTTCCAGCGTCGGTGTAGCGGGGACTGTTGTCTGTTTGGATTACGAGTTCCGTTCCCTCAATAGAATGAACGCTGCCGGCTCCAAAGACAAGGTAATCATCTCCTCCGCTATAGCGGGCTCTATCTGTGCATGAAGAAACGGATGCAAACATAGCGAAAATCACCAATATCGTAACCAGGGCAAAGGCCGTGGTGCCATAGCATTTTGATGGTGCCATCCGGTCTACCAAAAGACTGTTCCGTTCAATTTGACCATATTGGGCGTTGCATAGTTAATCGCTCGGGGATAAGTGTTCCATCCGTCGAATACTTCGAGCCACTGCAGTTCGATGCCAGAGCTTCCATTATGCCCAGTAAAATAGCCAGTTACCGTGACCGTATGACCTGATAGCTCGACGGATCCTTCACTGTTTCGGCTGTTGATCCACATATGATACAAGCCGATATTCCCTTGATCGATAGTTGCTCTGTACTGAGCGAATTGAGGCTGATAACCGAAAAATTGAGTATTAAGTGCTCTACCCTTTTGAGCGGCAAGACTTTTAAACGGAACAATTCCATCTGGGATGATCGTGCTTCCGTACTCGACGCCCTGATCATTGGTCTTATACGTTGTTGTGCCAGTGACGTTCCATATTTCTTTATAATAATCGGGATTAAATTGATTAGCGTTTGAACTGGTGAGACCGTAATGCATTGATACAGCGTACAAGGCAGAAACGACGCATGCATACTTATTAGTGCGGGCTTCAACTAATGATTCCGAGACTCCTCGGAACGGTATTCCGTTTAAATCGTCTATTTGGAAATGCAACATCAAGTCATCTTCATTGATAATGACAGCATCCCATGAAGTTGGGTTATTGCTTTGAGGTGCTATACCCTTTTCGGTGACAATCGGGACAGACCGTATATTGTTATAGTTGGTTACACAGTCTCTAGTTCCTGGCACCAAAGTTCCATATTCAATATCGTTGTACGAAATTAGTACGGTTGGGTTTGTGGCCTGTTGGCCGGAATAAGTTGAAATGGCGTTTGATAGAGAAGCTGAAATCGGAAGAATGGTATCGCCGAGGGTTATCTCCTTCAGAAGCCCAGGATATGATGCGTCAAGTATTAAATAACCGTAAGGGCTTCCTTCCCTTGTGACACTGATTTCATAGCCACAGATAAGGCCGATTTGTTGGCATACGGGAACGATTTGCTCGATCTCTAAGTTCGCGGATCCGTCGACGATGGGCAACAGGGAAAGCGCGTAGTCTTGTGCTAGGTCTGATGTAAAAGCGACGGATGAGTTTGAGTCGGCAGCGAATACTCTTGTTGGGCGTGACGCGGATAAGCCGATGATCGAGGCTAGGCCGAGAAGAAACGAGCGACGTGATTGAACTCTGGGCATAATGTCTCCTGCCTATGGGGGGCAATATGCTGTCATTTTATTTGCTACAAAATACAATCTAATTCGGATTAAGGTAAATGGATGGAATTGCTCGATAAATGGTAGTGATTAGCGGACCGGTATCGCGATCCTCGTCACATACGCTCCCGGGTCGTCGCTGATGATGTCGTCGATGAGGGCGATTTCGCGCGAGGGACCGGCGGGGGACAGGTCGCGCTCGTGCATGTAATCGAGTAAGCGCTCATAGCGCGGGGCCGCCTGACCGTGCGTGCCGCGGAAGCTGACCGTCAGACACCGCGCGGCGGGACGTACTTCGACATCGCCCAGGTAGGTAATCGTCCGTGTCATCCAGCAGCAGAAAGACTTCGTCGTAGCCGTCAAAGTCGCCGCCGGCCAGGCGCTCGGCGCTAATCCCGACGCCTAAGTTGCCCAGAAAAACAAAGGTCTCGTGCTGGCCCTTCTGCAGCTGACGAATCTGCCACTCCAGCGCATAGGCGTCGGTAGGGTTGACGCGTTCACGCAGCACAGCGCAGCGGAGCTCGGGCGCATCGATTGTGCAGATGGTATCGAGCTCGGTGTTCAGGGCATCATGCAGCAGCGCAAGCCGGTTATCGATCTTGCGCGACACGCGTTCAAGTTCACGGCGCTTGCGCTCGATGAGCTCCTGCTGCTGAGCTAGCTGCCGCTGCATGAGGTCCACATCGCGCGTGGTCACAAACTCGCGGATTTGCGCCAACGGCAAGTCGAGAACACGCAGGTGGCTGATGGTGTTGAGGGTGGAGAGCTGCCGCGATCCGTAGTAGCGGTACCCACTCGTCGGATCGATGTGCGCCGGGTCCAGCAAGCCCATCTGCTCGTAATGGCGCAGCGTGCCCACACTCAGGTTAAACAGACGCGCCACCTCGCCAATTCGGAGCAGGCCCTCGGTATGTTCAGTTGGCGAGTCGGTCACAGGACAGCTCCTTTCAATAGGGTCGGGGAGGGCGCCAGGCTCGCGTCGCCCCGCTACGCTACCAGCTTGTCAAAAGCCCCGCGCCGGTTGAGCACGGTAAACGCGACAACACAGATGACTGCCGACAAAATCGACCCACACGGCGAGGCGATGCCCATGGGAAACAACGTATCGGAATAGGCGTTCGACAGCAGCCACGCGCCCGGCACGCGAATGAGCGCCACGGCCAGCACGTTGTGCGCAAAGCCGATGTAGCTCTTGCCGTATGCAGCGAAAAAGCCGCTAAAGCAAATGTGGATGCCGGCAAAAATCGCGTCGAAAATATAGCTGCGCATATAGCCGGTACCGGCCGCGACCACCGCGGGGTCCTTGGCAAAAAAGCCGATAAACGCCGGCGCCACCAGCCACATCAGCACCGTGATCAGGCAGCCGTACACTACCGAGATGGTCATGGCGTCCTTGAGCACCCGACGCGCGCGGTCGCCCTTGCCCGCGCCGGCATTTTGCGCCGTGAGCGCGCTGACGGTGGCACCCATGGAACTCGGCACAATGAACAAAAAGCTGATCATCTTTTCGACCAGGCCCACGGCGGCGGCGTCGACCAGGCCGCGATGGTTGGCAATGACGGTGATAAACATAAACGCCACCTGGATGCAGCCGTCCTGCACGGCCACGGGCACGCCGATCTTAAGAATGCTGCCGAGCACCTCGGGCTGAGGGCGCAGGTCGCTACGCTTAACGTGGATGTTCGTGCGACGGCTCTTGAGCCACACGAGCGCGAGGGCAACGCTGGCCGTCTGCGCGGTCACCGTGCCGAGCGCCGCGCCCACGGGGCCGAGCCCCATGTGGCCGATAAACAAAAAATCGAGCGCGATGTTGATGATGCACGCTACGCCGATCACGTACATAGGCGAGCGAGAATCGCCCAGCCCGCGAAAGATGGCCGAGAGGATGTTGTATGCGGCGATAAACGGAATGCCTACAAAGCAGATACGCAGGTAGGCGGAGGTACCTTCGACGGCTTCGGCGGGAGTGCCAATGAGCGCCACGATCTGCGGGCAAAGCGCGAGCAGGACAGCGTCCAGCACCACCGAGACACCCATAAAGAGTGTGATGGTGTTGCCGATGGCGGTCTCGGCGCGGTCAAACCGGCGCGAGCCCACGGCGTGGCCGACGATGACCGTCGTTCCCATGGCCAGGCCCACGAGCGTCACGGTAATAATGTAGAGCGTCTGCGCGCCATTGCCCACGGCGGTGATGCCGGCAGCGCCGCTAAACTGCCCCATCATGTACAGGTCGGCCATGCCGTAGAGCATCTGCAAAAAGTACGAGAGCATATAGGGCAGGGCAAAGACCGCGATGGTCTTAAGGACATTGCCGCGTGTGAGGTCGTGTTCCATGGGCGGGGCTTTCTGGCTTGGTTCGTTTAGCTACCAGTGTAGTGAAAACCCTACAACGATTGTAGAGTCAAGCTTTGTGTTGACGCCGGAGCGAAAAAAGTCTCGCGCACCATTATTCCGAGTGAATATGGACACACATCACGAGAACTCGCCGCCGGCGCTAACCTTGCAGAAAACGATTTCGGAATACTTGACACCATTATTCGGCGCGCAATAATACGTGCGTTTGCGAACAACGTTTGATGGGGGTTGAACCTGCGTGCGCAATCTCAAAATACTGTTTTCCTATCTAGGGGCATACCGTCGCGATGCCATCCTCGGCGTGTTCTTTGTGTCGGTCGAGACGGTGCTCGAGCTGTTTATCCCGGTCATCATGGCCAACATCATCGATGTGGGCGTGCCTGCGGGTGATATCAACTACATGCTGCTGCAGGGCGCGTACATGTTGGTGTGCGCTGCGCTTTCGCTGGTACTGGGCTTGGGTTATGCCCGCACGTCCGCCCGCGTTGCCTCGGGCCTAGGCGCTAACCTGCGCGAGGCCGAGTACAAAAAGATTCAGACGCTTGCTTTTGGTAACCTGGACAACTACGACGCCAGCTCACTCGTCACCCGCATGACCACGGACATCACCGTTATCCAAAATGCTGTGGGCAACGGCTTTCGCCCTATGGTGCGCGGCCCGGTGACGCTTATCGTCGGCCTTATCTACGCGCTGATGCTGTCGCGCCCGCTCGCCAACGTCTTTGCGATCATCTTGCCCGTGCTGGCAATCGTACTGGGCGTCATCACCTATCGCGTCAGTCCGCTCTACCGCCAACTCCAGACCTCGATGGACCACCTCAACGGCGTGGTACAGGAAGACCTCACCGCCGTGCGTGCCGTCAAGGCCTACGTTCGTACCGAGCACGAGGAGGCCAAGTTCGACACCGTCAATACCGAGCTCGCCGGCACTGCGACGAAGACCTTTGGCAACGCGGTGCTCAACCTGCCGGTGTTTCAGCTGTCGATGTACGTGGCTGCGCTCTCCATCCTGTGGATTGGCGGCCGCATGATTCTCGCCGGCAAGCTGGGCGTGGGCTCGCTCACGGGCTTTATGAGCTACGTGCTGCTGATCATGAATTCGCTCATGATGATTTCCAACGTGTTTTTGCTGCTCACGCGCGCTCTTACGAGTGTGGGCCGTATCGCCGAGGTGCTCGATGAGGAGCCCTTTATCGCCAACCCCGCGGGAGACCTCGCGATTGCGGCGCCAGCGGACGGCAGTATCGAGTTTCGCGACGTTTCCTTTAAATACCGCGCGGATGCAGCTGAGGATGTGCTCGAGCATATCGACCTTCGCATCGAGAGCGGCTCGACGGTGGGCATCCTCGGCGGTACGGGCTCGGGCAAGAGCTCGCTTGTGCAGCTGATTGCGCGCCTGTACGACGCCACCGAAGGCGCCGTGCTTGTGGGCGGACGCGACGTGCGCGACTACGACCTCACGACTCTACGCGACGCTGTGAGCATTGTGCTGCAAAAGAATGTGCTGTTTACGGGTACCGTGCGCGAGAACCTGCAGTGGGGCAATCCGCAGGCGTCGGACGATGAACTCCTCGCGGCTTGCCGCGCGGCGTGCGTGGACGAGTTCCTTGATCGCATCGGCGGGCTGGACGGCGAGTTGGGCCAAGGCGGCGCTGGTGTTTCGGGTGGCCAGAAGCAACGCCTGTGCATCGCGCGCACGCTGCTCAAGCATCCGCGCGTGCTCATTTTTGATGACTCCACCAGCGCGGTCGATATGGCGACCGACGCTAAGATTCGCGAGCACATCGCTCGGATTTCCGATACGACCGTGCTCATCATCGCCCAGCGTATCGCGAGCGTCATGGATGCCGATCGCATTGTGGTGTTGGACGACGGTCGTGTCCACGGCGTGGGCACGCACGAGGAGCTGCTGGCGGGCGACAACATCTACCAGGAGATTTACGCCTCGCAGATGGAGTTTGCGGGGAACGCGGACGCCGGCGACGGCAGCGACGATGGTTGCGCGAATGATCCGTTTTCCTCCGTCGCATGCGGATCACCCTTGGAAGGGGGTGAGCGCCATGCCTAAGACCGCAGCCCAAGCACGCCCGGCCGACCTCAAGCGCACTGTGCGTCGCTTGCTCTCCTACATGGGGCATGCCAAGTTCTCGTTGCTCGCGGTGGGCGTGCTCGCCTCCGTCGCCGCCATCGCGAGCCTCGCCGGCACCTACATGGTGCGCCCCATCGTTAACGGTTTGGCCACGGGCGGGGAGGAACTGCTTGCCAAGCAGGTCATCCTGACGGCGATCGTCTACGCTGCGGGCGTGCTCTCGGCCCTGGGCTACTCGCAGATTATGGTGCGCGCGGCCCAACACGTGGTGTCCGATATTCGCCGCGACCTGTTCGCGCACATCCAGACGCTGCCGCTCAGTTATTTTGACAGCACGCGCTCGGGCGACATCATGAGTTTTTTCACCAACGACGTCGACACCGTCTCCGAGGCGCTCAACAACAGCTTTGCCAACGTGATTCAGGCCGCCATTCAGGTTGTGGGCACCACGGCTATGCTCATCATCCTTAACTGGCAGCTCACGATTATCACACTCGTGTGCGATGCGGCCATTGTGCTGTATGCGCGCTACTCGGGCGCGCGCTCTAAGCGTTTCTTTGCTGCCCAGCAGGCATCGCTTGGCGACCTGGACGGATATATCGAAGAAATGGTCTCGGGCCAAAAGGTCATCAAGGTCTTTAACCGTGAGGCAGCGAATGTCGCCGGCTTCACCTGCCGCAACGACGAGCTTCGCCGCACCGGTACCGCCGCCGTGAGCTATGCCAACTCCATGGTGCCCATGACCGTCGTGATTGGCTACGTCAACTATGCCATCGTCGCCGTGGCGGGCGGCATGCTCTGCATCAAGGGGCTCGCCGATGTGGGCGCACTTGCAAGCTACCTGGTCTTTGTGCGCCAGGCCGCCATGCCCATCAACCAGTTTACGCAGCTCGGCAACTTCTTGCTCAACGCGTTGGCCGGTGCCGAGCGCCTGTTTGCGGCTATGGACCTTGAGCCCGAGGTGGACGAGGGCTGCGTGGAGCTGGTGCAGACGGGCGATGCCGCGTGGGCGTGGAAAATTCCCGAGGGCCAGGGCGTGGGCGTCTACGGGCACCTGCATGACGTGGCAGCCGTTGATGAGTCGGGCCGCGCGGTGGCCGCCGACGGCACCGAGCTCGCGTGCGGCTTGGTCCCGCTTGCCGGCGACGTGCGCTTCCATGCCGTGGACTTTTCCTACGTGCCGGGCGCCCGCGTGCTCACGGACCTCAACCTGTTTGCCAAGCCGGGGCAAAAGATTGCGTTTGTGGGCTCCACGGGCGCCGGCAAGACGACCATTACCAACCTCATCAACCGCTTCTACGAGGTCGATGACGGCGAGATCACGTACGACGGCATCGACGTCAAGCACATTGCCAAGGCCAGCCTGCGCGGGTCGCTCGGCATTGTGCTGCAGGATACGCACCTGTTTAGCGGCACCATTGAGCAGAACATCCGCTTTGGCAAGCTCGACGCGACCGACGAGGAGGTGCGCGCCGCTGCCGAGGCCGCCTGCGCCGACTCGTTTATCCGCCGCCTGCCGCGGGGCTACGACACACCGGTCACGGCCGACGGCGCCAACCTGTCGCAGGGTCAGCGTCAGCTGCTCGCCATCGCGCGCGTGGCCGTCGCCGATCCGCCGGTGCTCATCCTGGACGAGGCCACGAGTTCCATCGACACGCGTACCGAAAAGCTCATCGAGCGCGGTATGGACCGCATCATGCGCGGTCGCACCACGTTTATGATCGCGCACCGCCTGTCCACTGTCCGCGACGCCGACGCCATCATGGTCCTCGAACACGGCCGCATCATCGAGCGCGGCACGCACGAAGAGCTGCTCGCCCAGCACGGCGAGTACTGGCAGCTGGCGCATGGCTTAAAAGAGCTGGATTAACCCGTTCGAGCACGATGCTTTGATCCCTCCGTGCCCCTCACCTCGCCTCAAACCATCACAACATTCGACGCTTTTTGCCAAAAACGGGAAAAGCATCGAATGTTGTGATGGTTTTTCTGCCACTCGACCGGGTGGAATCGCTTTCTTGCGCACGAAGGTGTGCGAACCCGTGAGCAGGGGAATAAGGTTGGTTATCCGACTCCATTGGAGGGCTCATGGACCTGCCGATCGTCCTGTCCCATAAGACTGCCTGGCTGTACCACAACGTGGCGCGCCCGTCCGAGCCGCTCTCGCGAGCAAGCAGCCTATACGATGAGGACTCGCTTGCTAACGAGGCGGAGCCGACCGCGAGCCTGCCCAAACTGGGACTCGATGCCAAGGGGCTGAGGGCTTCAACGGCAGTTGGGATCGTTACCGACTATCTGGTTTCGCTCGGTATTCCACGAGAAGAGCTCGATCATATCGATACGCTCGTCAACTTCGATTTTGGGCGCTCGACGCCGGCTGGATTTAGGTGCCACGTGTTTGGAGCGCCGGTACCTCCAGGCCATCTTATCGAGGTGGCGGAGGGCCTTCTAGTGGTTGATGAGGCCATGTGCTTTGTCCAAGCGGGTTCGTGGATGAGTGAGCCCG
>CABUQI010000052.1 GCA_902493545.1 uncultured Collinsella sp.
ATACCGCTCAGTCCAACATCTCAAACGCCGTCAAAAGCCTGGAACAGGAGCTCCACCTGGAGATCTTTACGCGCTCCAGCCGCGGCGTCACGCTCACCAACGACGGCACCGAGCTTTTGGGCTATGCGCGCCAGGTCGTAGAGCAGGCCGACATGCTCGAGGCGCGCTACGAGGACGGCGGCACTCCGCAAGCCCGCCTCGCCATCTCCGCCCAGCACTACGCCTTTTCGGTCGAGGCCTTTGTCAACGTGGTCGAGCGCTGCCGCGACAGCAAGTTCGAGTTCATCATGCGCGAGACCACCACATCGCAGATCATCGATGACGTCCGCGCGTTTCGCAGCGACATCGGCATCCTCTATCTGGACGACTTTAACGTCCGCGTTCTGCAGAAGGCTTTTGCCGATGCGCGCGCGAGCTTCCATCCCCTATTCGACGCGACGGTCCACGTCTTCGTTAGCGAGCGCCACCCGCTTGCCCGCCGCCCGCAGCTGTCCCTTGCCGACCTCACACCATATACGCGCTACAGCTTTGAGCAAGGCACCTCGAACTCCTTCTATTACGCCGAGGAACCTTTTAGCTATATCCCTTGCGACCGCAACATACGAATCTCGGACCGCGGAACACTTACCAACTTACTTATCACGTCGAACGGCTATACCCTATCGACCGGTGTCCTCTCCAATGAAATGCAATGGGGTATGGCATCGATCCCGTTAGCAGACGCCCCAACGATGCACGTAGGCTATATCATGCACGACGAGCGCAAGCCCTCTCCCCTCTTGCAGCAATACCTCGACGAGCTCAACCGCATCATCCATGCCAACTAGCTGTCGGAAGACGGGGTAGAAATCGTAGATTGCTAGCCCCCGGCGGGCATGGCGCTACAATGGTCACTCACACGAAACGTACCCAACGAAAGGAACCATGTGAAGGTCATCATCTATACCGACGGCTCGGCCCGATCAAATCCGGGACGCGGCGGCTACGGCGCCGTACTCAAATACACCAACCCCGCCGGCAAGACCTTCACCTCCGAGCTTTCACGCGGCTACGCCAAGACCACCAACAACCGCATGGAACTCATGGCGGTCATCGTGGCGCTCGAGGCGCTCAACCGCCCCTGCGAGGTCGAGGTCCATTCCGATTCGCAGTACGTCGTCAACGCCTTTAACAAGCACTGGATCGACGGCTGGAAAAAGCGCGGATGGAAAACCGCCAACAAGCAGCCCGTCAAGAACCGCGACCTGTGGGAGCGCCTACTCACCGTCAAAAGCAAGCACAAGGTTGAGTTCATCTGGGTTAAGGGTCACGCCGGTCACGAGCTCAACGAGCGCTGCGATGAACTCGCCACCACGGCGGCCGACGGCAGTAACCTCGATATCGACACCGGCTTTAACGAGAGCGACCTGTAACGGCGTTTTCGCACGCTATTTCCTGCCCCCTCGCGCTACACTCATCCTGTAAACCGAACGGCACGAGGGGGATACATGCTGCGTATAGCGACCATCGGCACATCCATGATTACCGACGACTTTATCCAGGTCGTCAACGCCAACGACCAAGCCGCGTTTGTGGGCACGCTCTCGCGCGATGCCGAGCGCGGCGCCGCCTTTACCGCCGAACACGGCGGCGAGCGTAACTTCACCGCACTTGACGAGCTTGCGTCCGCCGACGACGTCGACGCCGTCTACATCGGCAGCCCCAATGCGCTCCACTACGAGCAGGCCCTTGCCTGCATCGCCGGTGGCAAGCACGTCATCGTCGAGAAACCCTTCTGCGCCACCGAAGCGCAGGCGCTGGAAGTCTTCCGCGCTGCCGAGGCAGCAGGTGTCGTGGCCCTCGAGGCCATGCGTCCCCTCCACGATCCCGCCTTCCACGCCATCGAGGACGCCCTGGGCGAGATCGCCCCCATCCGCCGCGCCTCATTGCGCTTTGGCAAGTATTCCTCGCGCTACAACGAGATTCTCGCGGGACGCGCCACCAATATCTTCGACTGCAATATGGCATCGGGTTCCCTCATGGACATTGGCGTCTATACCGTCGAGCCCATGGTCGAGATCTTTGGCATGCCCTCCGGCCTTACGAGCATGACCACTCTGCTCGATCCCACCACGCGACAGCTCACGCACGGCCCCATCGACGGCTGCGGTTCCATCCTCGCCAGCTACGGCGGTGGCCGTATCTCCGTCGAGCTCGCGCACTCCAAAATTACGAACGACCTGTTGCCCTCGCAGATCGAAGGCGAGCGTGGCACTATCCAGATCGACCATCTGTCCACGCCCCGCAACGTCCGCATCGACTATCGCGGCGACGTCGTACGCGGCTCGGCGACCGAGGCACCGCGCGGACAGGGAGACAACGGCCGCGTGCTCGACCTGCCCAAATCGAGCAACACTATGGAATACGAACTCACAGACTTTATCACCGCCATCGGCGGCATCGATAACGTTAAGGAAGAGATTTGGGAGACCCCGGCGGGACGCCACGAGCTTGGCCACTACCGCGATGTCACACTCGTCTCACTGCGCATCATGGATGCCGTGCGCCAGCAGGCCGGCATAACCTTCCCAGCCGACGCAGGCAAGCAGGCATAGCTATGGGTCTCTTCGATACGTTCTTCTCCAGCGTCACCGGCGGCAGTCGAGAGCCTCAAAAACCATCAAACGTCGAGCTCGAGCTGCGCCGCAGGCTTACTGTGCTCGCAAGCGACGAGGCCACTCAAGACACTCCCCTGCGCTATTTCCTGCGCTGGGCGGGGCAAGTCCAGGGCGTTGGCTTTCGCTTTACCAACACCAACCTCGCGCAGGCACGCGCGCTCACCGGCTGGGTGCGTAACATGGAAGACGGCTCAGTCGAGATGGAGATACAGGGGGCTCCGGCAAATATCCTATCTCATCTCGAGGCGCTTCATGCCTCCTACGAGCGTATGGGAACGCGTTTTCGCCTCGTAGACGCCCAGGCCCGAGCCCCACTTGCCAATGAAGACGGTTTCACGCCTCGTTATTAGTATTGTGTGCTAAATACGGTATCATTTACCTACGACCGTTGATAGAAAAGAGGCGAGGCGCATGGCGGTGCAAAGAAGGAATACCAGGCAGCGAAAGCTGGTTCTTGACGCCGTGCGCCAAAGCTATAACCATCCCACCGCCGACGAAATCTACAACGTCGTGCGCGCGCAGGATGACAAAATCAGCCGCGGCACGGTCTACCGCAACCTCAATCTCTTGGCCGACGCCGGCGAGATTCTCTCCATCAAGACGCCGGGCGGCAGCCGCTTCGATCGCACGATCGAGCCGCATGCGCATATCATCTGCACCTCGTGCAGCCGCGTCATCGACGTACCGCTCCCCTTCGATGCCCAGCTCGACGCCAAGGCGTCCGAGCAAATCGGCTGGCACGTCACGTCGCACTACACCATCTTCGAGGGTCTCTGCCCCGACTGCCGGTAGATGTTCGGGACATGCCTTAAAATCCACCTTTCCGCGCTTTGCAGCAAACAGTACATTTCTAGGCATGTCCCGAAAACCTACTCGGCGAGCAGGCAGTGCAGTTCTTCTTCGACCGTGTGCACGTAACGGACGCGATCGTTGATACCGCGCATGGTGGGGTTGCAGCTCTCCATCAGATAGGGATGGCCCACGACGTTGAGCATGTCACGATCGTTCTCATTGTCGCCAAATGCCATCATCTCATCGGGCGAAATCCCCAGGACACGACCGTAATCGACAAGCGCGGAGCCCTTGCCCGAACCGAAACCGATAAGGTCCGTCCATGCGGTTCCTGACGTCATCACATCGACACGGTCGCCAAAGAGGCGCTCGAAATACTCCCGGGCCGCCGGATAATCCACCTCGGGCGTCTGGAAGCCAATCTTAATGACATCCTCGTCGATGTCCTCGGGACGGTCGACCACCGCCACATCGCAGTGGACCACATAGCGCAAATGGTCGACGAACGCATCGTTGCCGCTCATGGTGTAGATGTGCCCCTCACACGAAAGGGTCATGTCGGTATGGGGATACGCAACCACGGTATTCGCGATAACCATAGCAAGGCTACGCTCCATGGAACGCTTGACGACGGCACGCCCCTCGCTCATCACCAGGGTTCCGTTTTCGCATACATAGGCGAGCTCATCGGCCACCGGGGCAAACAGGTAGCGCAAGCTCGCATATTGACGGCCACTCGCCGGCATAAACACGATACCACGACGATGCAGCTCATCGATAAGCTCAAAGGCCTCGGAACGCAGCTCGCGCTCCCCCGGATGCAGCAACGTGCCGTCCAAATCGCATGCAATCAGTTTGATTCCCTCAAGACCCATATGCTTCCCCCAAAGCCTCATATCAACAGCAAGACGGACCTTGATCGGTCGCCCCTCAAAGCCCGTCTTGCGCATACGCGCGCTTAGCCGCGCGCCTTTTTTACGATGGTAAAGTCGGGAGCCATGCTCACGACGACCTCCGCCGCACTCGACGCAAAGCGCCGGTCCGCATCGAGTTCACGGGTAACCAGCGAGAGCCGAACACCCTCGACACCCCGGAGCATGCGGCCCAAAACAGGCTGCACCGGCGTATACATGCGCACGGTATGCTCGTCCGAGTCGCCCCGGAAGAGCGGCGCATGCATGTTGCCGATCTCCCAGCACGAATGCGCGAGCGCAATCGGGTCCATGCGGTCAACTTCGACCAAATAAACCTCGGCGCTGCGCAAGCGCACGACAACCGCCACGGGCACCATGCCCGAACGGTCAATGGCGAGCACGTCGCCGTCGGCAAGACGACCGCCGTCGGCAGTATCCAGCCGAACATCGACCGTGCGCCCCAGCTCCGTCACGCCCACAAACGCGTATACATCAGCCTGGTCCCAATCGAGCAGCAGATCGTCAACTTCAAAGACGCCGCCCAACTTCCGGCGAAGCAGGAGTTCATAGGACGGATCGTTGAGATTTCCCAAGCATGTCGTCGAAACCAAGCGTTCAGGCATACTCTAACCCTCGACCTCGACGAGCTCGATATCAAAGTTGAGGTCCTTACCGGCCAGCTCGTGGTTGGCGTCGAGCGTCACGGCCTCGGGCGTTACATCGATGACCACGGCGGGGACGGGCATACCGCTCGGCGTGGACAAGAAGAGCTTCATGCCCTTCTCAATCTGCTCGATGTTGGGAACCTGTTCGGCCGGGAAGGTCAGAACCATCTCGGGATTGTGCTCGCCGTAGGCATCGGCAGCAGGAATGTGCACGGTCTTCTTCTCACCCACCTGCATGTCGACAACAGCGGCGTCGAAGCCCTTGATCATCTGGCCGGCGCCGCAGGTGAACTCCAGCGGCTCACCGCGATCGTAGGAGCTATCGAACTGCGTGCCGTCGTCGAGCGTGCCGCGATAATGAGTCTTGACCTTCTTGCCCTGGTTGGACATGGAAACCTCCGTGATAAGGGCGGCGCACAACACGGGCCGCCATGAACATATGGCGCTAACTATACCCTAGTCATACAATTTGAAGACAGTTTGCAAAGAAACGCTGCAACCGGAGGAACCATGGCATATCCCGTATTTGACCTACACTGCGACACCGCCGACCGAATCGGCTGGGCCACGCTCGATCTCGACCTGCGCTTTACCGCCGGCACCGACGGTTATTTCCCCGGCGACGAAACGCATCCGCAAGATTTCGACCTCATCGAGGGTAACGCCTGTGCCATCTCGCTCGCAAAGATCGGCAACACGCCGTGGGCACAGTGCTTCGCCACGTTTGTCCCCGACGAGATTCCCACCGCCCACGCCGCGCGCTTCCAGGCGCAGATCATGGCGCATATGAGCGGCCAGGCAATGCTCAACCACGACCGCATGGTCAACGTGCGCAGCGCCGCAGACATTCGCCCCGCGCTCAAAGACGGCAAGGTCGCCTGCATCCACACCATCGAAAACGCCACGTTCTTTGCCGAGGACCCCGCGCTGATCGAGGTGCTCAAGAGCTTGGGCGTACTCATGTCATCGCTCAGCTGGAATGCGCAGGGACCGCTCGCGAGCGGACACGATACCCACGCCGGCCTCACCGCCGCCGGCATCGAGGCACTTACGCAGATGGAGCACGCCGGCATGGTGCTTGACGTCTCCCACCTCAACGATGAGTGCTTTGACGAGGTTGTCGCCCACGCCACACGTCCCTTCGTCGCCAGCCACTCCAACTCCCGTGCGGTTTGCGGCGTCAAACGCAACCTTACCGACGACCAGTTCCGCACCATTCGCGACATGGGCGGTATCGTCGGCCTCAACTACTGCAGCGAGTTCCTTTTCAACGACGCAACCGACAAGACCGCCGCAGACGTCACCTTCGACCAGCTAGCGGCACATATCGAGCACTGGCTCGACCTGGGCGGCGAGGACGTCATCGCGCTCGGCGGCGACTGGGACGGTGCCACGGTGCCCGCCTTCCTCTCCGATGCCAGCAAGATGCCCGAGTTCCAGAACATGCTCTCCAAGCACTTTGGCAAGACCGTGATGCAGAAGCTCTGCAGCGACAACGCGCTTGCCTTCTTTGAGCGTTATTAATTTCACATCCCTTGAGCGGGCCGGCATGCCGAACGGTCGACATGCCGGCCCGTCCCCAATCTGAAGGACCGCTTTTGACGCAGCAGTTTACGATTTCCGCATCCCGACCGGATGGGACGCCCATCCCCGTCATCGTTACCAAAAAGCGCGTCAAGAACTTCAACCTACGCGTCACATCGAGCGGTGAGGTCCACGCCAGTGCACCGCTCGGCGCCAGCCGCGAGCGTATCGAAGCGTTTGTGAAGCGCAACAGCGCCTGGATTATCAGCCGACTTGCCCAGCGCGAGCAACGTCAGGCGACGGCGCGAGAGCCGCTCAGTCCCTCGTCCATCATTGCGCTTTGGGGCAAACCCATCACCGTTCAGGATGCACTCGACCACAACTTTGAGCCACCCGCACCGCGGCCCAAGCAGGCTACCTTCGCAAGTTTTATGGGTACCGACGAGCCAAGTGGGTGCACGCAGGCAAAGCAGCGCACAGCCCTCGACGGCCTAACGCCCAAAGAACTCCAGATCCACATCGACCAGCTCTATACGTCCGAAGTCACATCGGCGCTGCGCGATATGGTGCACGCATACGAAATCGCAATGGGTGTCGCCATTTCCCGCGTTTCCGTACGCAGCATGAAAACGCGCTGGGGCTCATGCACGCCCAAAACCGGCACCATTCGCATTGCACGCGAACTTGCCGCCTACCCCGTCGAGTGCCTTGACATGGTTGTCGCCCACGAGCTCGTCCATTTGCTCGAGCCAAGCCACAATCAGCGGTTCCATGCCCTGCTCGACACGTACTGTCCCAACAATAGGGTTCTGTCGCAGCGGCTCAAAAAACCGCCCGCCAACGAGCTCTAGCGTCGGTTAGCGCACGCGCTCGATCTCGACGCCGCAGCTTGCCAGGGGAAGACCGACGGGCGCCCAAGGCTTATCGAGCTTAACACGCACGCCAAGCAGCAGGGGGTAACGACGTAGCAGCATCGAGGCCACACCCTCGGCTGCAGCCTCGATGAGCTTAAACGTATGCTCGCGCAGATAGCCATCGACATCGTGGCATACCGAGCCGTAGTCAATCGAGGCGTCCAGGTTATCGTGCTCCCCCGCTGCACGCAGGTCGGCATAGAGCACCAAGGACACGATGAATTTCTGGCCCAGCGCGTTCTCCTCGGGATACACGCCGTGGTTGGCAAAGACTTCGAGACCTTCAACGGTGATGCGGTCGGCATGGCGCAGATCGTCATAGCTCACGTGGGGTACCGCCGTTGCGGTGGATATTTCGCCCCTTCCACGGCGGGCGAGCTCGGCACCTTCAGTCTTGGTTGCATTCTCGGGCAGTTTCTTATTGCTCATCGCGATCGTCTCCTTCGTTTAGAACCCCGACCGCGCAAACTAACTACACGCGAATCGACAGGTTCTTTTTATCATCGCTCCAGTTGCAAGCATTGCGCGCGGGGCATGCAAAGCAGGCGCGCGACGCTTTATCGGCCGCATAGAGCAGACGCTCAAGCGGTTGGCTGTTCACGCGCAGCTTTCGATGGCCCAGAATGGCCGTCTTAATGGCTGCGGCATCGGCCGGCTCAAACGCCACATCATCGGGCATGCCGCCGAGAATCGCATCAGCGACGCGTTCGCTTGCAACATCATGGGATATACCCGATTCATACTGTTCATCTTTGCCGATATCGTGAAGAAGTGCCGTGGCGTAGATGACCTCGCGGTCAAATTCGAGCTGTTCCTCGAGATTCTTGATCCACATAATGCGAGCGACATCGAGCAGATGGTCAATACCGTGGCGGCAGAAGATGCGCCCCGATTCCAACTGCGCAATGTTGCCCAGGTGCCGCCGAAACAGCCCGTTGGCACAAATGTAATCAATGCGAGGCATGGCATCAAAGGGGGCCAGGCCCGAAGCCATGAAGCCGCGACGCGGCGTCCCCTCATCGGTCTTCGATGTAAAGTCGTTGACGACCCTCATGCTAACGGCCCAGCATCCTAAAGAACCGCTCCTCGAGCGCGGGATCGGTCTCAAAGACGCCGCGGCGAGCGAGCGTCACGGTCTTGGTGCCAGGCTTTTGCACGCCGCGCATGGTCATGCACATATGCTC
>CABUQI010000053.1 GCA_902493545.1 uncultured Collinsella sp.
TCATCGGCGAGTGCGGACTCAAAGCCCTCGGGGCAGCTTGCGTAAAATTCCATGGATGACCTCTCTGGTTGCGTCGCTCCATTATATGATGGATGCTTCGTTTGCCCTTATTCTCGAAAGGAACCCATATGATTGATGCGTGCCCCGAATCCGCTGTGCTCTTTTTTGACGTGGACGGCACGCTGACGTCGTTCGATCCCGACGATATGACCGATAAGGACTTCAATGCAGTCCATCCGTCGAAGGCTGTTGTCGATGCATTTGGTCGTCTGCGCAATGCGGGTCACCAGGCATTTATCTGCACGGGTCGTCCCCTGTGGCTAATTGCCGATGGCCTGCGCGCTTTGGAGCCTGCGGGTGTCGTTGCCATGGCGGGAGCGACGCTCGAGATCGAGGGACGCGTGGTGCATGAGGACTGCTTTGACGAGGACGTTATCGCGGAGCTCGCACGCCGTATGGCCGCGGCAGGGATTGAGGCCTTTTTCGAGACCAACGTGGCTACTTTTGCCCTGGAACCCGCGGGTGTTGAGCAGTCGTCTCTGATCGGCACTTCTGTGGTGCACAGCACCGAGGAAATGCGCGTCGACGGCAGTCTGCGCGTGGGCAAGGTATGCCTCAGTGTGCCCAGTTTGGCTCGCGTGGCCAACGATGACGGCTTTATCGATCGCGAGTTTGAGCTGTGCAACACCGGTGGCCAGAATCGCGAGCTGAGCCCCAAGGGCATTGACAAGGGCGTGGGCGTGGCGCGAGCGCTGGAATACCTGGGTCGCACCGGCAACGCGCGCACCTTTGGCTTCGGCGATTCGGGTAACGACCTGGGCATGCTCGCTGCGGTCGAGACGGCTGTCGCCATGGGCAACGCCATGCCCGAGGTCAAGGCGGTCGCCGACTACGTGACCGACGATGTCGCACACGACGGCACCGTCACCGCCATGCACCACTTTGGGTTGATTTAATAAATGGCCGGGTCGCCCGCAGTGGGGGGCGACCCGGCCATTTGGGCTATTTTGCAATATAGAGCTTGGGATGACTGCGGCTGCTCTCGATCGCCGCCGTCATGATGCCCTCGTCGTCTCCGTCAACGATGATGCCATCGAGGTCATCGATCTGCGCGGACTGATAAAAACTGGTCTTGTTGAACTTTCCCTGGTCAACCATCATGTAACCCTGGTTTGAGTTGGTCAGGTACATATGCTTGATCATGGCCGAGAAGTCGTGCTCGACGGTAAAACCGTGGTCGGGGTGGAATCCGTCGGCACTGACAAACGCCTTGTCGGCATGTAGTTTGCTCATACAGTCGAGCGTTAGTGCGCCCGCGAGATAGAGGTGACCCTTGCGCACGGAGCCGCCCAGCAGCACTACCGAAGCATTGGGGAGATTGAAGCTGGCGTAGTTCGCGATTGCAAGATCGCCGGTGATAATGGTGATCTCACGCTTGTCCATGAGGGCCTTAGCGAAGTAAAAGCCCGTGGTGCCGATATCAATTACCAGAACATCGCCATCATCAACAAGAGTTGCTGCGGTTGCGGCGATGGCCTCCTTGGCCTCGACTTGGACATTGATGCGCTCCTCGGGATACGAGATTGCGTTGGAGCGAGAAAGCGATACCGCTCCACCGCGTACGCGACGCAGCTTGCCCTCGGATTCCAGCGAGACGAGGTCGTGTCGTGCGGTGACTTCCGAAACCGAAAAACGGCGAACGATGTCGGATACCGAGATATTTGGTTTTTCGGCCAGCCAATTCATGATAAATCGCTGACGCTCGGCCGGTGAAAGGTCTGAAGTAGATGCCATATGCCGCTCCTTTTGAACAAAAGGCAAAAGATGCGCCTTTCGTAATCGAAATATAACGTATCGATATGAAAAGAACAAGGCAAAATCGTATGAATCAAATGAACGGAATGGCATGTCCCGAATGCATATGTAGCAGATAGTTCGCACTTAAATAGCGTATAGAGGGGCTTGTTCTGGAGGTGCCGCCCAAAAGAAGCACGTTCACACCCGATATTCGACCGTTCACGGAAAGTTGACAATTGAGCTTTCGATAGCTTTTGAAATGGTTTATAAAAGAAAACCGAAAAGCTTTTGAAACAAAGAAGAAGGCTTTCGATAGCAATAGTGTTAGATGAGAAAGGACCGAACATGGCGATCAAGGTGTTTGCCGACGGCGCTAACCTCGAAGGCATGCTTGACATGCATGACAATGGCAACGTTCAGGGCTTCACGACCAATCCTTCCCTTATGAAGGCCGGCGGCGTGACCGACTACCGCGCTTTTGCCAAGACGGTTCTTGAGCACATTACCGATGTGTCGGTCTCTTTTGAGGTTTTCGCTGATGACGAGGCTGGTATGGAAGCCGAGGCTCGCGAGATCGCAACCTGGGCAGACAACGTCTACGTTAAGATCCCGGCGCTCAACACCAAGGGCGAGTCTACTGCCGCGTTGGTCAAGCGCCTTTCTGCCGACGGCATCAAGGTGAATGTCACCACTATCTTCACGCCCGAGCAGGTCGACGAGTTCGTCGATGCCGTTTCTGCCGAGACCCCCTCTATTCTGTCCATCTTTGCCGGTCGCATTGCCGATACCGGCGTCGATCCGCTGCCCCTCATGGCGGAGTCCGTAAAGAAGGCTGCCGTTAAGCCTGCTGCCGAGGTTCTCTGGGCGTCTACGCGCGAGGTCCTCAATATCTTCCAGGCAGAGTCCGTTGGATGCCAGATCATTACGGTCCCCAATGCCATTCTTGCCAAGCGCAAGAATTTCGGGAAAGATTTGCTTGAGTACTCGCTTGATACGGTCAAGGGCTTTGCCCGCGACGTTCAGGCGCTTGGTTTTCATATCTTGCCCGAGGAGTAGGGGACGAGCATGCTGACCGATCTTCTTAAACCCGAGCTTGTTGCCTGCCACGTCGAGGCCTCCGACTGGGAGGAAGCGATCAGGGCATGCGGTAAATTGCTCGTAGACGCTGGCAAATGCGACCAGAGCTATGTTGACGCCATGATTTCATCGGTTCACAAATTCGGCCCCTATATGGTCTTGGAAGAGGGCATCGCCATGCCCCACGCCCAGGCAGATGGCAATGTGAGTGAAGCGGGAATCTGTATCGTCACGCTTGACCCTGCCGTTGCGTTTGGACACGAGGATTTCGATCCGGTTCACGTGCTCGTGGGTATTTGCGCACCCGACCCCAAGGCTCATCTTGGCTGCTTGGCGGAGCTTTCGCAGATGTTCGAGGACGAGGACTGCGTTGCCAAGCTCAGCGCATGCGATACGCCCGAGCAGGTTTTGGAGACCATGCGTTCATTCTTTTAGGCCTTAATGGCACGGCGATGCGTCGCCGCTTTTGGATAGACGGAAAACCGTCACGTGTAGGAGAGGAAGGTTGCCATGCATATCATCACCGTATGCGGAAACGGCATCGGGTCTAGCCTGATGCTCGCTGGCAAAGTCGAGGAGCTTTGCGAGGAGGAGGGCATCAAGGCCGACGTTGAGTCTATGGACCTGAACGGTGCTTCTTCCGCAAATCCGGATCTGTTCATCACCGTTAAGGAGCTCGCCCCCGAGCTCCACGGCAACGTTGTGATCGTTCGCAGCTATGTGAACAAGAAGAAGATCCGCGAAGACGCCCTCGAGGCAATCAAGGCGGCCGCCGCTAACGCCTAAAGCGGCACGAAAAAGGGCGGTTCCCTGTGGAAGAGGGAAACGCGCCCACGTTAGAGAGAAAGGAAGCTCAGATGCAAGCCATCCTTCCCATACTTGAGTTTATCCAATCGATTCTGACTAAGCCAGCGTGGATCATGGGTCTGTTTGCCTTTGTGGGCCTTGTTGCGCTCAAGCGCCCTGCCCACAAGGTGATGACGGGAACCCTGAAGCCCATTCTTGGTTACATCATGCTGTCTGCCGGCGCTGCTGTTGTTCAGGAGAACCTTGCTCCGCTGGGTACCTTCATCGAGACCGGTTTCCACATCACCGGCGTCGTGCCCAACAACGAGGTCGTCGTTTCGATGGCTCAGAGCGTCCTCGGCGTTCAGACCATGATGATCCTGATTCTCGGCTACGTCGTGAACATTATCATTGCCCGTTTTACCAAGTTTAAGTACATCTTTCTGACGGGCCATCACAGCATGTTCATGGCTTGCCTGCTGTCTGCCGTTCTGCAGGCATCTGGCTTCCAGGATGTCCAGCTTGTCATCGTGGGCGGCATGTTCCTGGGTCTCGTGAGCGCTATGCTTCCCGCCGTTGGTCAGCGTTTCACCGAGAAGGTTACCGATGGCGATGAAATCGCCATGGGCCACTTCGGTTCACTCGCCTATTACATCTCCGCTGCAGTCGGTACGCTTTTTGCTAAGGACGCCGAGGAGAACAGCACCGAGAAGATCGAGGTTCCCGAGAAGTTCTCCTTCCTGCGCGACACCACCATCTCCACGGCTCTTACCATGGCCTTCTTCTACCTGGTTACCGCTTTCGCCGCTTACATCGCAGATCCTGCGGTCGTTACCAAGACCGCTGGCGGCGACAATGTAATCGTCTATGCCCTGACCTGTGCCCTGTCCTTCGCCGTTGGTGTCACCATCGTCTACAACGGCGTTCGTATGATCCTCGCCGACCTGGTCCCGGCTTTCCAGGGCATCTCCAACAAGCTGATCCCTGGCGCCATCCCCGCCGTCGACTGCGCCGTCTTCTTCCCCTATGCTCCCACCGCCGTCATCCTCGGCTTTGTCGCTTCCTTCATCGGCGGCGTAGTCGGTATGTTCATCGTGGGCGCTACCCTGGGCATCTTCATCATCCCGGGCATGGTTCCCCACTTCTTCTGCGGTGCTACCGCCGGCATCTACGGCAATGCTACTGGCGGTCGCAAGGGCGCAGCTCTTGGCGCTTTCGTCAACGGCCTGCTCATCACCTTTGCCCCGGCCCTGCTCCTGCCCGTTCTTGACGTCTTTGGCTTCAAGAACACTACGTTCGGCGACTTCGATTTCTCTGTCATTGGTATTACGCTCGGCCGCGCTGCCGAGGCCTTCGGTACCACCGGTGTCTACGCGATTCTCGCTGTCCTTCTGGTCGTCGCCTTCGTCCCCAACTTCATCCACACCAAGGGTGCTGTGATTAACCACGTTGAGGAAGAGTAATCCAGGCGTACGTTAAGCCCTAATCGGGCGGAGCTCCGATAACCGGCTCCTACACGGAAGCGGTGACGTCTCAAATGAGGCGTCACCGCTTTTTGCTTTGGGGCGATTGTGAAAACGAGCCGGCAAGGCGCTGCTTCTGTTCCGTGAACGGAATCAACCGCGATGATCGGCAAAAACGTTTTGCCGCTGGGGCGTCGATATAAAAATGGTAAATCTGCAAAACCGTTCGCCGAGAAGATAAAAACCCGCAGTTCAAGCCTTGATAAACACAGGTAAAGTGTTTAGCAGCTTACCGGCCGTATGCAGACGAAAGGAATCAGGCAGATGGCAATCAAGGTGTTCGCTGACGGTGCAAACCTCGAGGGCATGCTCGACATGTACGAGAACGGCAACGTTCAGGGTTTCACGACTAACCCGTCCCTTATGAAGAAGGGCGGCGTGACGGATTACCGCGCGTTTGCCAAGGAGGTCCTGGCCCACATCATCGATGTGTCCGTCTCGTTTGAGGTCTTTGCCGATGACATCGAGACCATGGAGGTCGAGGCTCGCGAGATCGCTACCTGGGCCGAGAACGTCTACGTCAAGATTCCGTGCGTGACCACCAAGGGCGAGTCCACCGCCGAGCTGGTCCGCAAGCTTTCGGCCGACGGCATCAAGGTCAACGTCACTACCATCTTTACGCCTAAGCAGGTCGATGAGATGGTCGAGGCCGTTGACGTCGAGACGCCGTCCATCATCTCGCTCTTTGCCGGCCGCATCGCCGATACCGGCGTCGATCCCATTCCGTTTATGACGGAGTCGGTCAAGAAGGCCGCCGCCAAGCCCAACTGCGAGGTCCTGTGGGCGTCCACGCGCGAGCTCATCAATATTTACCAGGCGGAAGGATGCGGTTGCCAGATCATCACGGCGCCCAACAGTATTCTGGCCAAGCGCAAGAACATCGGCCGCGACCCGTACGAGGTCTCGCTCGATACCGTGCGCGGTTTCGCTAAGGATATCGCCGCTTTGGGCTTCCATATTCTGCCGTAGGGCGAACACTGGCTGCGCCGTGGGCTGTTCGCCCCGGCCTTCCCTTTCCCTATCGCTCACGCGCTTTGCGAGAGTTGCGCTAGGGAAAGGGAAGGCCGGGGCTGCCGGCACGAGCTTGCCAGTAGGTTGGTAATCGGCTTCCATATCCTGCCGTGTTCAAAGGTACCCCCGCCCGCGACGTGCAAAATTGAGAGTATTCAGCAAGGTAAAGGCTTTTACCAGTTAATCGAAGCACGGAACGACCCCCGTTTTGGCTCTGATGACGCTAAAACGGGGGCTGTTTTTTTGCTTTTTCGTCTCTGAGGGACATCCGGAACGGCGGAATTTGCAGAATACTCGCGATTTTGCACGTCGCTGCAGGGGGTACCCTTGCTTTGACGGTTTACTTCCCCTGCACCATGGTGAGGGAGATTTTCTTGCGGTCGCGATCGACCCTCTCGACCCATACCTTGACCGTGTCGCCGACGCGCACCACGTCGCTGGGGTGCTTGACGAAGCGGTTGGCCAGCTTGGAGATATGCACGAGGCCGTCCTGGTGCACGCCCACGTCGACGAAGGCGCCAAAGTCCACAACGTTGCGCACCGTGCCCTTGAGTTCCATGCCGGGCTCCAGGTCGTCGATGGAAAGCGCCGAGCGGCTAAAGACCACCTCGGGCGCGTCGTCGCGCGGGTCGCGACCGGGCTTCTTGAGCTCGTTGACAATGTCGATGAGCGTGAGGGTGCCGCAGCCCAGGTCGCTTGCCAGCGCCGAGATGCTGCCCAAGCGGCGCTCGATGTCGGGCACGCCGCCGCGGCTGAGCTCGCTGGCTTTAACGCCTGCGCGCTCCAGGACGGCCGTGGCCACCTCGTAGCTCTCGGGGTGGACGCTTGTCGCGTCGAGCGGGTTCTTGCCACCGCTGATGCGCAGGAAGCCCGCGGCGTTGAGATATGCCTTGGGTCCCAGCTTGGGGACTTTCTTGAGCTGGCGGCGATCGGTAAAGGCACCGTTTTCCTCGCGGTAGGCCATGATGTTCTTGGCCACGCTTGGCGTGATGCCCGATACGTATCCCAGCAGGCTCGCGCTCGCGGTGTTGACGTCGACGCCCACGCGGTTGACGACGTCTTCCACCACGTGGCCCAGGGTGCGCGAAAGCTCGGCCTGGTCAAGGTCGTGCTGGTACTGGCCAACGCCGATGGACTGGGGCGGAATCTTGACGAGCTCTGCCAGCGGGTCTTGCAGGCGGCGGCCCAGGCTCATGGCGCCACGCACAGTGACATCCAGGTCGGGATACTCCTGGCTTGCGAGCTCGGAGGCGGAGTACACCGATGCGCCGGCCTCGTTGACGATGGTGTATCGCAGCCCAGGAGCCTGCTCGGCGATGAACTCCGAGACGACTTCCTCGGTCTCGCGGCTGGCAGTGCCATTGCCGATGACGATGGTGTTGACGCCGTCCTTCTTGACGAGGCGGGCGAGCTCGCGCTTGGTGCCGGCGACGTCGTGGCGCGGCTTGGTGGGGTAGACCACGCCGTGGTCGAGTAGCTTGCCGGTCTCGTCCATGACGGCGACCTTGCAGCCGGTACGGTAGCCCGGATCGAGCGCGAGCACGCGGGCACCGCGCACGGGGCGTGCCGAGAGCAGCCCCTCGAGATTCTTGGCAAAGACGTTGATGGCCTCGGTCTGGGCGCGAACGGTGAGTTTGGCGCGGGCCTCGCGCTCCAGCGAAGGGGCCATCAGGCGCTTGTAACCGTCAGCGATGGCGGCGTCAAAGACGGGAGCGAAGACGCCTTGGCGACGGGGCCAGCGGCTGCCGAGGCGCGCCGTGGCGGCGGCGCCGTCGACGTTCACGCGCACACGGAGCTTGCCCTCGCGCTCACCGCGGTCGATAGCCAGCACGCGGTGGTTGGGTATACGGCGCAGTGGCTCATCATAGCTGTAGTACGGCTCGTAGGGAGTCTTTTCGGCGGGGTCGGTGGCCTCGACGACGATGTCGGCGGTGTTTTGCGTAAAGGCGCGCAGGTCGGCGACGTTCTCGGGGTCCTCGGCTACCGTCTCGGCCACGATGTCGGCGGCGCCGGCGAGCGCCTTCTCGGGCGTGTCGAAGCCGGCCTCCTCGTTGACGTATGCCGCGGCGGCGTCGAGCGCGCTGCCCTTGGCCGAGGCCTGCATGATAATCATGTTGGCGAGCGGCTCCAGGCCGGCCTCGCGGGCCTTCTGCGCGCGAGTCATGCGCTTTTTGCGGTAGGGCTTGTAGAGGTCCTCGACACGCTGGAGCTGCGTGGCCTCGCGAATCTGCTGTTCGAGTTCGGGCGTGAGCTTGCCCTGGGCGTCGATGAGCAGAATGACGTCCTCTTTGCGCTGCTCAAGATTGCGCAGGTAGGACAGGCGCTCGTCGAGTGCGCGCAGGGCGACGTCGTCCATGCCACCCGTGGCTTCCTTGCGGTAGCGCGAGATAAAGGGAATGGTGTTGCCCTCGTCGATGAGCT
>CABUQI010000054.1 GCA_902493545.1 uncultured Collinsella sp.
CACGGTCTACGACGGCGACTACGACTACTACCTCTACAAGCGCGAGGACCTCGCGGCCCGCGCCGCCGCCGAGGCGGCAGGGGAGAGTGCGCCTGCCACGGCCAAGTCCGCCAAGGTCACCGCGGCCCAGCCCGATGCGCCCGCCGCCGCCCCCAAGCCGGTCGAGGGCAAAAAGACCAAGGAGCAAAAGCGCGCCGAGGCCCAGGCCCGCGCTGCGCTCAACAAAAAGCTCAAGGGCGTGCGCAACCAGCTTAAGAAGATCGAGACGGAGCTCGACAAAAAGCGCGCCCGCTATGACGAGCTTATGGAGTTGATGGCAAGCGAAGAGCTTTATGCCGATCAGGATAAGTTCAACGCCGCGCTGGGGGAATATAACGGCCTTAAGCAAGAGCTACCTAAGCTCGAGGACGAATGGTTGGAGCTTTCCACCCAGATCGAAGAGGAGACCGCGCGTGAACTCTCGTAAGGCCACCGCCGTGGCGATGAGCATCATCGCCATCGCCTGTCGCATCTGCGGCATTTTTATGAGCGCAATGACTGTGCTGCTGTGCTTTAGTGGCCTCACCGCCAAACTGCAGATCGTGGGCTTTGTCGTTGAGCTTTCGCGCGCGCTGCCGAGCGCCATCGCCGGCTACGGCGTCATCACGTCGCCCTTTGGCGGCGTGTTCCGCCTGGATTACGCCATCGTGGCCGTTATCCTGTTTGCGGCCGACTACCTGCTCTCGCGCGCCTCGCGTCGCGTCCGCTAGGGGAGCGCCATGTCCAGCAGCTACATGATGAATCTGCTCGCCAGCGCCGTCGCCGTCATCATAGGTATTGTGATCCACGAGAGCGCGCACGCCGCCGCAGCCTGGGCACTCGGCGACAAGACGGCCCGTTCGCGCGGACGCGTCTCGCTCAACCCGCTCAACCATATCGACCCGTTTGGCACCATCATCCTGCCGCTGCTCATGCTCGCAGCCGGAGGCCAGGTGTTCGCCTTCGCCAAACCCGTACCCGTCTACCTCAACAACCTCAAGCACCCCAAGCGCGACGAGGTCCTGGTGAGCGTTGCCGGCCCCGCATCGAACATCGCCCTCGCGTGCCTCGCTGCCGCTCTCATGCAAGTAACGTACGGAAACCTCTATGCAAGCATGTCCTTTGCCGTAGCGTCACAGATCATGAACTTCGGCGCCACGTTTATCGTGGTCAACCTGTCGCTCGCGTTCTTTAACCTCATCCCGATTCCGCCGCTCGATGGCTCGTCGATCATCGTGCCCTTCCTCAAGGACAAGGCGCTCGCCAACTACTACCGCCTGCAGCAATACGCCATGCCCATCCTCATCCTGGTGCTGTACCTGCTGCCCATGTGGACCGGCATCGACGTGATCGGTCGCTATTTCGACGTTACCGTGTATCCGTTCGCTGAGCAGCTGCTTAACTTCGCAATCGCCGGCATCTAAGGTAAACTTACAGGTCGACCGTGCAAAGCGGTCGTAACATGCACCCAAACCGCGCCGCGAAGGCGCCGTCAAAGGAGGTCGAATATGTCGTATCGCGTGTCGACGCAGGTCTACAGCGGACCGTTCGACCTGCTGCTGCAGCTGGTAACCCGCCAAAAAGTTGATATCGGCGCCATCTCCATCAGCGAGGTGGCCGAGCAGTACCTTGCCGAGGCCGAGCGCATCGAGGCGCTGGACCTGGACGTGGCGAGCGACTTTTTGCTGGTCGCGGCAACCCTTTTGGACATCAAGGCCGCTTCTCTGGTGCCGCAGGAGGCCCCGCGCAAAGTCGATGACGACGATGACGAGTTCGACGAAGACCTCGAGGAGCTCAGCGCGCTCGACGGCGACGCCCTGCGCGAGGTCCTAATCCAGCGCCTGATTGCCTACAAGCAGTTTAAGGGCGCGGCGGCAGCCCTTGGTGCTCGCATGCAGGCCGAGAGCCGCATGCATCCGCGCGTGGCCGGCCCCGATCCCGAGTTCTTGGGGCTTATGCCCGACTACCTGGCCGGTATTACCCTGCGCGGTCTCGCCGTCATCTGCGCCGACCTGGACGGCAAGCGCCAGACCTTCCTACTGGAAGCCGAGCACGTGGCGCCGCATCGCGTACCGCTCGACCTGACCGTGGCCTCCGTCGACCGCTTTACCATGGCGCACCAAACTTGCACCTTCCGCGAGCTGCTGGACGGCGACGCCACGACCGAACAGCTCGTCGTCACCTTCCTTGCCATGTTGGAGCTTGCCAAGCGCGGCTCGCTCACATTGAGCCAGGACAAGATCTTCGGAACCATCTGCATCAACCGAGTCGAGGGCGCCGAGGCCTATGTGCCCGGCGAGGGCCCCGAGCTCACCGAATAGGAGCCGTAACCATGTCAACCCTTTCCACGCTGGAGGCAAACAGCCTCAAAGGCGCCCTCGAGGCGCTGCTGCTGGTGTCGAGCGACCCCGTGAGCGCGCCCGCGCTGGCAGGTGCGCTGGATATCGCCCCCGGCGAGTGCGCGTCGCTGCTCGCCGAGCTCAAGGTTGAGTACGAGGAGGCCAACCGCGGCTTTCAGCTGCGCGAGGTCGCCGGCGGCTGGCGCCTGTTTACGCACCCCGCCTACCACGACGTGGTCGAGGCCTATGTGTTGAGCTGGGACACGCAAAAGCTATCGCAAGCGGCGCTCGAAACCCTGGCCGTCATCGCATACCACCAGCCAGTGACGCGCGAGGTGGTCAAGGGCATCCGCGGCGTCAATTCCGACGGCGTCATCGCGTCGCTCGTGGACAAGGGCCTGGTGCGCGAGCTCGGCCGCGACCCCCAGCGCGGTCAAGCCATCATCTACGGCACGACCAACGCCTTCTTGGAAAAGTTCGGTCTGCGCTCCACCCGCGACCTGCCCGACCTGGAGCAGTTTGCCCCCGACGAGCAGTCGCGCCAGTTTATCCGCGAACGCCTGAGCGGCCGCAGTATTCAGTCCACGCTCGAGGAGCAGGCCGAGGACCTGGACGAAGAGCGTGAACTGCTCGATACCGATGTTGAAGATGTTGAGGCAGTCGAGGACTTGGAGACCCTGGTCGTCGACGAGACCTCGGAGGATTTGCATGACGAGGACTAACGAAGTAGGGGAGACGCGCGCCATGGGCAACGCAGCACCCGCAACCGACGCCCAGCCTGTCTATCCGCACACCATGCGCCTGCAGCGCTTTTTGGCGCGCGCGGGCGTGGCGAGCCGCCGCGGCTCGGAGGACCTGATGACCGCCGGCCGCGTGACCGTTAACGGCGAGGTCGCGACCGAGCTGGGCACCAAGGTCGATGTCGACCGCGATCATATCGAGGTCGACGGTATGCCCGTCAAGCTCGACCAGGGCGCCGTGTACCTGATGCTCTACAAGCCGACCGGCTACCTCACTACCATGAGCGACCCGCAGGAGCGTCCCTGTGTGGCGGACCTGGTTCCCCGCGACCGCTTTCCAGGACTTTTCCCGGTGGGCCGCCTGGACCGCGACACCACAGGCCTTTTGCTCTTTACCACCGACGGCGACCTTTCGCAGGACCTGCTGCACCCGAGCAAGCACGTCTACAAGACCTACCAGGCACTCGTGGACGGGCAGCCGACAGACCGCGATCTAGAACCGCTCCGCCGTGGCGTCGAACTCGACGACGGCGTCTGCCAGCCGGCAATCTGCCGCGTCATCACCGCACGCGAGGCCGAGGCCGTAGCTCCCCAGGGGGTTAAGCCCGGTACCACCGCCGTGGAGGTCATCATCCGCGAGGGTCGCAAGAATCAGGTTAAGCGCATGTTGAGCAAGATTCACCATCCGGTAATTCGTCTGCATCGCTGCAACTTTGCCGGCCTGGAGCTCAAGGATGTGGCCAAGGGCTCGTGGCGCGAGCTCACCGACCGCGAGGTGCAGATCCTCAAGGCCGGCGGTATCCCACCCAAGCAGGCGAGCGCCAAACGCGGTGGCAAGCCTCAGGAAACCCTCGCCAGCCGCACGCGTCATCACGGCAGCCACGGCTCCGCACCCAAGCGTAACACCTACCGTGAGCGCTACACGGGCTAGGCAACCCGCCGCGCCCCAACGCCCGCGAACCATACCAGCACGTCACCCATCGAAAGGAAGCATTGCATGATCGTCGCCATCGACGGCCCCGCCGGTTCCGGCAAGTCCACCATCGCCAAGGAGATCGCCCGCCAGCTGGGCTTTAACAAGCTCGACACGGGCGCTATGTACCGCGCCGTCACCTTCGCCGCGCTCGACCGTGGCATCGATTTGGACGACGAGGCGGCCATCGACGCCCTCGCCGAGCAGATCGAGATTCGCTTTACCAACGGCACCGGCGAGGACACGCGCCTGACCATTGACGGCCAGGACGCTTCGGCCGCCATCCGCACCCCGCAGGTCGACGCCAACGTGTCCAAGGTCTCGGCCTATCCGGGCGTGCGCGCCGCCATGCTCATCCACCAGCGCCGCGCCGCCGAGGACCGCGATATCGTGGCTGAGGGTCGCGACATCGGTACCGTCGTGTTCCCTAACGCGCAGGTCAAGGTCTTCCTGACCGCCGACCCGCGTGAGCGCGCCCGCCGCCGCGTGCTGCAGCGTCACCAAAACGACGCCCAGCCGCTCACGTCCGAGCAGCTCGAAGCCGAGGTCGACGAGACCCTCGACGCCCTTAAGCAGCGCGACAAGCTCGACAGCAGCCGCGAGGTCGCCCCGCTCGTGCCCGCCGAGGACGCCGTGCACGTCGACTCCACCGCCCACACCATCGATGAGGTCGTCTCGATAATCGAGGACCTCATCAACCAAAGGAGGTAGCCCATGCGCCTGTTTAAGCAGACGCCCGAGGATTATTACAACGCTCCTTATGCAGAGTTCCCCGTGCTCATCCGCGGCACCGTCGCCGTAGTCATGGCCATCCTTTGGGCCTTCTCCAAGCTCATGTGGCGCTGGAAGGTCGAGGACGCTGACCTGCTGTTTGAGCGCCAGGAAGGCCGCGGCAGCGTGGTCATCTGCAACCACACCTCGATGGCCGAGCTCTTGGCCGTGGAGACGGCGCTGTTCTTTGGGGGGCGCCGCATTCGTCCCATCTTTAAGTCCGAGTTCGCCAAGAGCAAGATTGTGCGTTGGGCCTTTAGCCGCGTCGGCGGTATCCCCGTCGAGCGCGGTACCGCCGACATGAAGTGCCTGCGCGCCGCCCAGCATGCGCTGCAGCGCGGCGAGGACGTCCTGATCTTCCCCGAGGGCACGCGCATCCGCTCGCGCGAGATCAAGCCCGAGGTCCACGGCGGCTTTGCGCTCATTGCCCAGATGGGCAAGGCGCCCGTCAACCCGCTCGCTATCTGCGGCTGGTCCGATATTACGCCTGCGGGCAAAAAGCTCATGCGCCCTAAAAAGTGCTGGATCCGTGCCGGCAAGGCCATCTCGCTATCCGATGCACCGGCCGAGCTCAAGCGCAAGGAGCGCCTGGCATGGTTTGAGTCCGAGGCCATGAACCGCGTCTACGCTATGCGCGACGACCTGTGCGCCGAGCATCCGGGAAGGTTCTAACCATGAGCGAGAATGTAACGAACACCGCCGCGACTGCGTCCGACCAGGCAACCGCGCCTACCATCGAGATCGCCGCCCACGCCGGCACCTGCTACGGCGTACAGCGTGCGCTCGATATGGCGCTGGCCGCCGCGCCGCAGGCAGGGGAGAGCACTCAGGTCCATACTTTGGGTCCGCTCATTCATAACCCCATCGTGGTACGCGAGCTCGCTGAGGCAGGCGTTGGCTTGGCCGAGAACCTGGATAATGCCGCAACCGGCACCGTGATCATCCGCGCCCACGGTGTGGTGCCGCAGGTCATCGATGCCGCTCGCGAGCGTGGCCTTAACGTCATAGACGCCACCTGCCCCTACGTGAAGAAAGTCCATGTTGCAGCCGAGCGCCTGGTGCGCGAGGGCTACCACGTGGTGGTCGTGGGTGAGCCGGGGCATCCCGAGGTCGAGGGCATTCTGGGTCACGCCGGCAATGATGCGCAGGTCGTGTGCTGTGCCGCCGATGCCAACGCCTTGTCGTTCAAGGGCAAGGTGGGCTTGGTTGTGCAGACCACCCAGACCGCGCAGAACCTCGCCGAGGTCGTGGCTGCCATCACCCCGCGCGTGCAGGAGCTGCGCGTGATCAACACCATCTGCGCCGCCACGAGCGAGCGTCAACAGGCAGCAGCCACACTTGCCAAACGCTGTGATTGCATGGTCGTCGTGGGCGGCAAGAACTCGGGCAACACCCGCCGCCTGGCTCAGATTTGCGCAGACGCCTGCGAGCATACGCATCACATCGAGGAAGCTTCCGAAATCCAGGCCGCGTGGTTTACCGACGCTCACCACATCGGCATCACCGCCGGAGCCTCCACCCCGCAAGAACACATCGAGCGCGCCGTTGCGCGCATCAAGGAGCTTTGCCGCTAACCATGGACCAGACCGTACCCGCATACGCCGCCGAGGTGGCCGATTACGGGCGCAGCCGCGACCCCGAGCCGGGTGAGGGCGCGCTCGTTAAGAACGTGCGTCCCGAATCGCCCGCATGGGATGTGGGTATCGAGCCGGGCATTCGCGTGCTCACGGTCAACGGTGAGGCGCTCACCGACATGATTGTGTGGCTCTGGGAGGCCGACGATGATACCGTCGACCTCGAGGTTTTCGACCCGCGCGACAACACCGTCACCCCCGTCGAGCTCGACCGCTTCCCGGGAGAGGACTGGGGCCTTGAGTTCGATGGCCCCATCTTCGATGGCATGCGCACCTGCGTGAACGCCTGCGTGTTCTGCTTTATGACGATGCTCCCCAAGGGCGGCCGCTCAACGCTCTACATTCGCGACGATGACTATCGCCTGAGCTTTTTACAGGGCAACTTTGTCACGCTCACGAACCTCACCGACGAAGATGTTCAAAACGTCATCCAACGCAACATGAGCCCCATGAACGTGTCGGTCCACGCCGTAAGCCCCGACGTCCGCCGCCGTATGATGGGCCGCAACGCCCAGCGCGGCATGGATGTGCTCGAGGCCATCATGGCCGCCGGTATCGAGATTCACGCGCAGATCGTGTTGTGCCCCGGCATGAACGACGGCGAGGAGCTGGAAAAGACCCTGCGCTTTTGCGAGGAGCACGAGCAAATCACAAGCCTGGGCATTGTGCCGCTCGGTTTTACCAAGCATCAGAACCGCTTTAGCTGGTCATACAGCGACAAGCCCGAACTGGCGCGCGAGACCATTGCCATGATCCGTCCCTACCAGGACCGCGCCTTCGAGCGTTTTGGCCGCCACACCTTCCAGATGAGCGACGAGTTCTACCTGGACGCCGGCATCGATCCGCCCGAGGCGGACTTTTACGACGGCTATCCGCAGTACTACGACGGTATCGGCATGATCCGCTCGTATCTGGACGAGACCGACGACGTGATGGCTACCGATGCCGAGCGACTGGCCCTCGTCCGCGAGGCCATCGCCGCTCGCAGCCAGCACCTGCTGTGCCTCTCGGGCGCCAGCGCACGCGACACCGTGGCACGTTTCGTGGAATCGCCGCAGGGGCTCGCCGGCACCGTCACGGCCATCAAGAACCGCTACTTTGGCGGCAACGTGGACGTGACCGGCCTCATCGTCGCGTGTGACATTCTGGAGCAGCTACCCCAAGACCTGTCGGGGGTTATGCTCTTTGTGCCTAAGCTCATGTTCAACGCTGACGGCATGACGCTTGACGAGTATCATCGTGAAGATTTACTCGCAAGCCTTACCAGTCGCGGCGCCGAGGTTCATGTGGTGTCGACCATGCCGCATGAGCTGCTCGATACCCTGGAGCACATCCTTGGCATTGTGCCTGCCGACTCTAACACTTCCACTGACCCTACCCATTAAAGGAGTGCAGATGAAACCTATCGTCGCCGTCGTCGGACGCCCCAACGTGGGCAAGTCCACGCTCGTTAACCGCCTGGCCCAGACCTCGGACGCCATCGTCCATGAGTCCCGCGGCGTCACGCGCGACCGCTCGTACCACACGGCCGATTGGAACGGCCGCGAGTTCACCATCGTCGACACGGGCGGCATCGAACCGCTCAAGAGCGATGACGTCTTCGCCACGTCCATTCGCGACCAGGCCCTCGCCGCCGCCGAGGAAGCCGCCGTCATCCTGTTTGTGGTCGACGGCCGCACCGGCGTCACCGAGGAGGACGAGTCGGTCGCTCGCATGCTCAAGCGCTGCGACAAGCCGGTCTTTCTGCTGGTGAACAAGCTCGACAACCCCGATCGAGAGAACGACAACATCTGGGAGTTCTATTCGCTCGGTATCGGCGAGCCCACGCCGCTCTCGGCCCTGCACGGCCACGGCACGGGCGACCTGCTCGACGACATCGTGGCCCTGCTTCCCGAGGAAGAGGACGAGGTCGCCGATGAGTTCCCCGACGCGCTGAACGTCGCCATCA
>CABUQI010000055.1 GCA_902493545.1 uncultured Collinsella sp.
GTATTCCGGTATGCGGCAAGTCGGCGGGGGAGTGTGCCGCCTGCGCCGAGCGCGTGGTGGCCGAGCGCGCGGCAGATAAGGCCGACACGCCCATGTCGATCGAGACCATCATCGACTTTATCGAGGACGGTGACATTGAGGACGCCCGCGCTGCCGTTGAGCGTCAGATTGAGCTGAATGGCGCAATCAGTGCCGAGGGCCTTGCGCACGCTTGGGGCGCCGAGGTGGGTCGTACGCTGCTGGGTGCTCGTGCCGATGACGTCGCCTGCCGTGCCCGCGCCCGTGCAGCAGCCGGGTCCGACGCCCGCATGAACGGTTGCGCGCTGCCGGTCGCCATTGTGTGCGGCTCGGGCAATCAGGGCATTACCTGCGCGCTGCCTGTTATGGAGTATGCCGAGTATTTGCGCTGCGACCATGATCGCCTGGTTCGCGCCGTGATGCTGTCCGATCTTATCGCCGTGCATATCAAAAGTTATATTGGCGCGCTCTCGGCGTTTTGCGGTGCTATTTGCGCTGCGTGCGGCGCCGGCGCCGCGATTACCTGGCTGTGCGGTGGCACGCGCGAGCAGATTGGCGCGACGGTCTCCAACACGCTCGGTAACGTGGGCGGCATCGTGTGCGATGGCGCCAAGGCGAGTTGCGCGGCTAAGATTTCGGCAGCCGTGGACGCTGCGATTCTGGGTCACGATATGGCTATGCAGGGCCGCGGCTTCCGTGCCGGCGAGGGCCTCATTCAGGATACCGTCGAGCAGACAATCGCCAGCATGGGCTACGTGGGCCGCGTGGGCATGAAGGATACCGACGTCGAGATCCTTAACATCATGATCGGCAAGACTCGTATCTGCTAGTAGTTAAGTTGCGGTGAGATAGTTCCTAAAATGGCCCGGTTGAGGGTCAAACAGGAACTATCTCACCGCAACTGTGTTAGATGTTCTGATTCTTACGAGAGTTCGTCGGCTATTTGGTGCTCGTAGAAGGCTTCTACTACGGCGTTGAAGTCGCGGGCGAAGTCTTCCATGGTTCCGCGCCAGGTGGCTCGGCTGGGCTTGCCTTGGCCCACATAGGCAGTCTGAATGCCGCAGGCGGGGCTGGGGAAGTCGCGTTTGGGATCGTTGCCCACCATGAGGACCTCGTGCGGCTCGAGCCCCATCACCTGAAGCTGCTCTAGATAGTAGGTGGCATCGGGCTTGCAGCGGGTGGTGTTTCCCATGTGCGTGACGAGCTCAAAGGGGGCGTCGGCCAGGCCGCCCCAACCCATGCGGCACTCGATGGCCCCCTGCGGAAAGCTGGGGTTGGTAAAGAGCGCGCAACGCAGTCCTGCATCCTGTACGGCCTGAAGCGCGGCGTGTGCGCCGGGCATGGCGTGGGCGTTGATGACATCGTCGTTCTTGTACGGAAGAACTTCGCGGTCGTAGTAGGTAAACGCCTCGTAGATGAGTGGGTCCGAGAGGCAAATGCCGCACCGGCGCTCAACCTCTTCTTGGTAGAACTCAAGATTGGTGCGATTATCCGTGCCGCTTCGGCGATTGGCGTTGAGGTCGACCAAGATGGTGCCGAGGCGTGCCATCGTGCCACCGTGGCTGCGGCGACCGATATCCGCGAGCATCGACGAGACATCCTTAAAATAGCGAAGGATGAATGCATTGAGGTTGATGCTAAGAAGCGTTTCGTCCATATCGAAAACGACTGCTTTGAGCACGCGGGCACCTTTCTCGAAAAATCGTTCCAGAATCGTTGGCTCCGGATACTTTACCCTAAAGGTGTATGGGCAAACTGCTTATCGTCAAGTTGTGGAGACGGCTGTCCATAAGATTACGAAAAAGTCTCCACACGAGTAAAAAAACGCAGTTCACGCTTGAAATCGAACCCATTTCCCCGTAACCTATATGAACGTGATTGCATAAGCGTCACATTAGTATCTGTCGGCTCCCGAGTGTTCCTAAACGTTGTGTGCTTGTCGCACCCTTCTGTAGGTCCTAGCAATCGGGGCCCCGTAGTTCGAAAGGGGTCCACCTTTGAGTGAGATTCAGAACTCGTCCATTTTCTCTCTTGACGATGTCAACGAGGAGGAGATGAACAACCTCATCGACGGTACGATTACCGACTTTGATGAGGGCGATCTCGTTAACGGCACTGTCGTTAAGATCGAGCATGACGAGGTGCTCGTTGACATCGGATTCAAGTCCGAGGGCGTTATCCCGGTCCGCGAGCTGTCCATCCGCAAGGACGCTAACCCTGCAGACATCGTTGCACTCGGTGATCCCATCGAGGCTCTGGTTCTCCAGAAGGAGGACAAGGACGGTCGTCTGGTCCTGTCCAAGAAGCGTGCCGAGTACGAGCGTGCTTGGAACCGCATCGAGGAGAAGTTCAACTCCGGCGAGAACGTCGAGGGCGAGGTTATCGAGGTTGTCAAGGGCGGCCTGATCCTCGACATCGGCCTGCGTGGCTTCCTGCCCGCATCCCTCGTCGACCTCCGTCGTGTCAAGGACCTCACCTCCTACATGGGCACCCGCATCGAGGCCCGCGTCATCGAGATGGACCGCAACCGCAACAACGTCGTCCTTTCTCGTCGCGTCGTGCTCGAGGAGTCCCGTAAGGCCGAGCGCTCCGAGATCCTGTCCAAGCTCAAGTCTGGCATGCGTCTCCAGGGCACCGTTTCCTCCATCGTCGACTTCGGCGCCTTCGTCGACCTCGGCGGTATCGACGGCCTCATCCACATCTCCGAGCTCTCCTGGAACCACGTCAACCATCCTTCCGAGGTTGTCAAGGTCGGTCAGGAGGTCGAGGTCGAGGTTCTCGACGTCGATCTCAACCGCGAGCGCATCTCCCTGGGTCTCAAGCAGACCACCGAGGATCCGTGGCGCGCACTGGTCAAGAAGTACCCCGTCGGCGCTATCGTCGAGGGCACTGTGACCAAGCTTGTCCCGTTCGGCGCTTTCGTCGACCTGGGCGAGGGCATCGAGGGCCTGGTGCACATCTCCGAGATGGCCAACAAGCACGTCGACCAGCCTTCTCAGGTCACCCACGTGGGCGACAAGGTTCAGGTCAAGGTCATGGAGATCGACCTCGACCGTCGTCGTATCTCCCTGTCCATGAAGTCTGCTGCTGAGACTCTGGGCGTTGAGATCGAGGTCACGCCGCTGCCTTCCGAGAAGAAGGACGAGGAGACCGACGCCGAGTAAATCGGTTTGACGATCACTTGTTTTAAGGGATTCGTCCGCAATGGACGGGTCCCTTTTTGCATTTGCTGATGAGGTGCGCGATGCTTCCCGTGTGCAATGCTGCCCTGGCTGTTCGCAGACTATTGGGTTGTCGGTGCATGAAAAATGCCGACATCCCGCCTCGGGGAGGAGGCGGGAACGCACCGAGTAGACGGAGGGGTGCGGAGCGCGGTCGCGTCTCGACTGACGACGTTGCCCATCGACGATACTATTGTACTGCATAGCGTGGTTCTTGGTTTATCGTGTCGAACGCTTGTGTTGTGCCATTGCCTGTGACAACGGTGTGCTACACTCTTGCACTGCTGAGTGGGCCAGACGGTCGCGCGATGTGCTGCTTGCGGCACGCGTGAGGAAAGTCCGGGCTCCAGAGGGCGGGATGCCGGCTAACGGCCGGGCGGAGTGATCCGACGGAAAGCGCCGCAGAAAAGAAGACTCCCACCTGCGCCGCAAGGCGTAAAGGGAAAAGCTGAAACGGTGGTGTAAGAGACCACCAGCGTCGTGGCAACACGGCGGCTTGGCAAGCCCCATCCGGAGCAAGCGCGAATAGGAACGCTATGGGCCGGCCCGGTCCGCGTTCGGGTAGCGTGCGTGGAGCTGCATGGTAACGTGCAGACAAGATAAATGACTGTTCACGACAGAACCCGGCTTACAAGCCCACTCGGCACTTTGTTGACGCTGCGAACCCGTCAGCGCGGCAATCTGCCTTTCAAGCCTTCGGGCATGACCATAAGGTCAATGCTCTCGTCTTTCAAGGCACCTTGCTCGCGCTGACGGGTTCTCGCTTTCGTTGACGGAATCATCGGCGGTTCCGTTCTTGGCATCTCGCTGTTTTTGCCTGGTCATTGGCGTCGCCGTTCTATTTACCTAGGTTATTGGTACGGCCTTTGCCGTATTATTGAGGCTGTTTGTTGCTTTGCTTGTTGTTGAGGGGCTTTGTTGGACAGCTATTTTACTCTGCAATCGAATATTGAGGCTTCGGGCGAGTTTGTGGACCGCAAGAGCCGGTTTATTGCCCAGCTGGTCCATATTGAGTCCGAGGATGAGGCGAATGCCTTTATTGAGATGGTTCGCAAGCGTCATTACGACGCTCGACACAATGTTCCCGCGTGGATTTTGGTCGATGGACGCGAGCGCCAGAGCGATGATGGTGAGCCGAGCCGAACGAGCGGTATGCCGACACTCGAGGTGCTGCGCGGCGCGGGGCTCAAAAATGTTTGCTGCGTGGTGACGCGCTATTTTGGCGGCACGCTGTTGGGTCCTGGTGGCTTGGTGCGCGCCTATACCGCGGCGACGCAGGCGGCGGTGGCCTCGGCTCAGGAGTCCGGGCAGATCGTCGAGATGACGAGTGTCGTGCCGGTTGACGTGCATGTGGCCTATCCGCAGTATGAGCAGGTGCTTCGCTTGGCCCAGGATTCGGGTGCCAAGGTTTCGGATACCGATTACGCGGATACCGTGACACTTCACTTGGTGTTTAAGGCAGGGGAGCAGGAGTCGTTTTGCGCCAAGATGCGCGAGCTTATGGCGGGACGCGAGGAGATCGAGGTCGGCGCTCCCGAATTTGCCGAGTTCTGACGGCGACGGCCGGCGTGCTTTTGGATGGATTCCAAGCGCGCCGGCCGTCGTTTTTCTGTTGCTGCCGTTTACTCGGCGAGCTGCTTTAGCACCTCGCAGGCGATCTCGATGGCATCGTCGATGCAACCGGGGCAGCTGCGGAGCGGACCCTTATCCGATCCGATGCCCTTGAGCGTGCCGCAGACGGTCGTCGTGTTCTTCTCGCCAAAACGCTTGGCGATTTCGCGCGACAGCTTGTAGGTCTGGCCCTTGGTCTTGGGGTTTTCCATGCCGTCGCTCATCACAAAGCCCATGATGGCCACGGCGCCCGAGATGGCGCCGCAGGTTTCGGTCATGCCGCCCATGCCGGCGCCAAAGCCCTCGGTGAGGGTAAAGGCGACCTGGGGGTCGAGCCCGACGGTGGGCGCGAGCGTGCAGGCGACGGCTTGTGCGCAGTTAAAGCCACGGGCATGGTATTCGGCAGCCTGAGCCTGGCAGGCTGCGGTGTCGAGCTGGGCGATATCGATTTGCTTCATAGTTGTCTCCTTGGTTACGGTGTACTCGCCTATGGTACCCGTGACGGTGCATGTAATCATCGAGAGCTTCATGTATGCCTCATTTTTATCTATCGAATAAATGCCTAAGGCCGAGACGAATGCCCCTGGTTCATTTGTCCAATAACCTATCGGCGGGATGGGTTGAGAGGGGTGCGGGGTAGCGGTATCGTGAACCAAATAAAAACAAAACCCAAGTAAGGGAGTTGGATATGAGCGAGCAGACCATCGGTACGACGTGTGTTCAGGGCGGTTATCGCCCGGGTGATGCAGAGCCGCGCCAGGTGCCCATCTACCAGTCCACCACGTGGAAGTACGACACGTCCGAGCACATGGGCAAGCTGTTTGACCTGGAGGAGTCGGGCTATTTCTACAGCCGTCTGCAGAACCCCACGTGCGATTTGGTTGCCGCCAAGATCTGCGAGATGGAGGGCGGCACTGCCGCGATGCTCACGAGCTCGGGCATGGCTGCGAACTTCCTCGCGATCTTTAACGTTGCCGGTGCCGGCGATCACGTGGTCGCAAGCTCTGCCATCTACGGCGGTACGTACAACTTGCTCGCCCACACCATGGGCCGTATGGGGCTGACCTGCACCTTCGTTGCCCCCGACTGCACCGATGAGGAGCTCGAGGCAGCCTTCCAGCCCAACACCAAGCTCGTCTTTGGCGAGACGATCGCAAACCCCGCCCTTGCCGTACTCGATATCGAGCGCTTTGCCAAGGCCGCGCACGACCACGGCGTACCGCTGATGGTCGACAACACCTTCCCGACGCCCGTGATGTGCCGTCCCTTTGAGTGGGGCGCCGATATCGTTACGCACTCCACCACTAAGTACATGGATGGCCATGCGGCCTACCTGGGTGGCGTGATCGTCGATCACGGCCAGTTTGACTGGATGGCCCATGCGGACAAGTTCCCGGGTCTCACCACGCCTGACGAGAGCTACCACGGCGTGACCTATGCCGAGAAGTTCGGTCGCGAGGGCGCCTTTATTACCAAGGCCACTGCGCAGCTTATGCGCGACCTCGGCCCCATGCAGAACCCGCAGGCGGCATTCTTCCTGAACAGCTCGCTCGAGAGCCTGCACGTGCGCATGCCGCGCCATTGTGAGAATGGTCTGGCGGTCGCCAAGTTCCTGCAGAGCCATCCCAAGGTACGCTTCGTGAGCTATCCGGGCCTGGAGGGCGACAAGTACTATGACCTGGCTCAGAAGTACATGCCCAACGGTACCTGCGGCGTCGTGAGCTTTGGCTTTAACGGTGGTCGCGCGGCGGCCGAGACCTTTATGAAGAGCCTCAAGCTCGCCCAGATCGCTACACACGTGGCCGACGCCCGCACTTGCTGCCTGCATCCTGCTAACGCCACGCATCGCCAGATGAACGATGAGGAGCTCATCGCCTGTGGCATCTCCGCCGACATGGTACGCCTGTCGTGCGGCCTCGAGGACACGGCCGATCTGATTGCCGACCTTGAGCAGGCGCTCGAGCAGTGCTAGGCTAGCGTTCGCACAAGGAGCCGATGCTGGCAGAAAGCTTCGGCGACCTTTCGTTCCGATTCCGTAGGCGGGACCTCAATCGCGACTGTTTGCAGGCGATTGGGGCCCCGTTTTTTGCGTTGGGCCACTCGAAAGGATGGATATGGAGAAAACTGCAGAGCAGCTGCGCCGCGAGCACATTGCCCTAGAGGGCGACACCCATGGCAAGAACAAGTGGGCGATTCTGTTTACCGTGCTCATCATGACGTTTATGGTGTGTCTGGATTCGACCGTCGTGACCGTGGCGCTGCCCGTGATGCAAAAGGAGCTGGGCGTGGGGCTCGACCGCATTCAGCTGGTGAGTTCGGTGTATCTGCTTGCGACATGCGTGGCTATGTTGCCGTTTGGCCGTCTGGGTGACGTCCGCGGCAAGGTGAATGTGTTCCAGCTGGGCGTCATCGTCTTTTCGGTCGGTTCGCTGCTGTGCGGCCTTTCGGCCTCGCTCGAGGTTCTTATTCTGGCGCGCATTGTTCAGGGCGTCGGTTGCGCGGCGGCCATGGCCAACAACATGGGTATCATCACCGAGTCGTTTCCGGCGCGCGAACGCGGTCGTGCTATGGGTATTCTCGCGACCTTCGTGGCCCTCGGCATGATGTGTGGCCCCGTGCTCGGTGGCATGCTGGTGGCAAGCTTTCCCTGGGAGAGCATCTTTCTCATTAACCTGCCCATTGGCGTCATCTCGTTTATCGTGGGGCTCTATACGCTGCCGCATGTTAAGCCGGAGGCCGGCGAGCGTCCCATGTCCATGATCGAGGCCGCTCGTCGCTGCTTTGCAAATTCGGCCTTTACCATCAACCTTGCCTGCATGCTCATCGTGTTCGTTGGCATTGGCGCATCCGAGTTTATCCTGCCGTTCTATTTTCAGGATGCGCATGGGTTTGGATCTGACGTTTCGGGCCTGCTGTTTTTGGCGCTGCCGATGGTGAATGCCTTTATCGGCCCGCTTTCGGGAACGGTTTCGGACCGTGTTGGCTGCGATGGTCCCACGGCGGTCGGTCTGGGCGTGTATGTGTGCGGTCTCTTTGCGGTAAGCACGCTCGACGAGCACTCTTCTATCCCTGTGATCGTGTGCTGTGTCGCGTTTATGTCGTGCGGCACGTCGATTTTCCAGAGCCCCAACAACTCGCTGTATATGGGTTCGGCTCCGCGCGAGGCGCTCGGTTTTGCGGGCAGCTTGGGCAGTTTGGCGCGCTACGCCGGCATGGCACTCGGCATTACGGTGGCGTCGAATATCCTGTATGGGCAGATGAGCGTGGCGATGGGCGAGGCCGTGACCAGTTTTGTTGCAGGCCGTCCGGATGTGTTCCTGTTTGGCTTTCGCTCGGTGTTCTACGTGCTCATGGCTGTGGCCGCTGTGGGCTTTGCGCTCGCCATAGTGCGTTTGGTGAGGATGCGCGCCCGCCATTAGCTTGTGGTGGCAGGCTTGCCAAGAATCGGGCTTATCTACTGGTCTTGCAGCTTTATGGTGCGATGCGGCTTGTGGGGCGGGCGGGGGTCGGTCCGTGGTAGACTATCGAACAACGTTTATTAATCGCGCGGT